>NZ_JEXG01000011.1:0-106978 GCF_000581275.1 Acinetobacter sp. 809848 | reverse complement strand
GCTCCAGCTCAACAAAAGTTAAGCCAAGATGTGCTTTGGAACTACATTTCAGGGTTTTTAAAAGAAGATGATGTGATTATTGGTGAAGTGGGAACATCAAACTCTGCTTTGTCAGGAATAAAGCTCCCTGCCACAGCTAAATATATTGCTCAGCCGCTTTGGGGTTCTATTGGTTACACCTTACCGGCTTTGCTTGGTAGTTTGTTAGCTGCTCCTGAGCGCCGTCAAATTTTATTTATTGGCGATGGTTCTTTCCAGCTTACGGTACAAGAGCTTTCTACAATTATCCGTCACGGTTTAAAACCAATCATTTTCTTGCTGAACAATGGCGGCTACACCATTGAGCGCCTAATTATGGGTGAAAACGCTGCTTATAACGACGTGCAAAACTGGAAATACACTGAAATTCCAGCGGTATTTAACGGTAAAAAAGGCCATACAACTTATGTTGTTGAAACTGCTGGCCAGCTCAAGAGCGTTTTAGACAATGTTCAGCAAAATGATCAGTTAACTTTCATTGAATTAAAACTACCAGCAATGGATGCGCCGGTAAGTTTGAAAAAATTTGCTTCTGTGATTGCTCGTTTTGACTACGGTGATCGCGGTTACGAAATTTTAAAGGAGCGTTCCCAACCGATTAAATGTAAGGATGCAATCTCTTTTTAAATAGAAGACAGGACAAGTCTTCTCAAAAATTAAATGGACTCATATTAAAGCTACTTATTTCCGAAGGTCGGGTTCTGGCCTTCGGATATGGTGCTGAATAAAGGTGTACAGGAAGTGACACCAACATTGGAGATAATGTTATGGATGCAAACAATAAGCACGAGTTAAAACAAGGCTTATCCAATCGGCATATTCAACTCATCGCACTCGGAGGGGCGATTGGTACAGGATTATTCTTAGGTCTTTCACAAACAATTAAATTGGCTGGTCCTTCAATTTTATTAGGATATGCAATTGCAGGAATTATTGCCTTTTTAATTATGCGCCATTTAGGTGAAATGGTTGTTGAAGAGCCGGTCAGTGGTTCTTTTAGTTATTTTGCGAACAAATATTGGGGCAAAATGGCGGGTTTTATGTCTGGCTGGAACTATTGGGTATTATATGTACTCGTCAGTATGGCTGAATTGAGTGCGATTGGGACATTTATACAGTTTTGGTGGCCTGAAATTCCGACATGGCTGACTGCTTTATTTTTCTTTATTTTAATTAACGGCATTAACTTGGTAAATGTCCGCTTTTTTGGGGAATCCGAGTTCTTATTTTCCTGCATTAAAATTGTTGCCATTTTAAGTATGATTGGTTTCGGAGCTTATCTTTTACTTTCAGGCTCAGCAGGTCCGCAAGCGGGTGTTGCAAATTTATGGCAACACGGTGGTTTCTTCCCGCACGGGATTCACGGTTTTGTCATGGCTTTAGCTGTCATTATGTTTGCATTTGGTGGCTTGGAATTAATTGGTATTGCAGCGGCAGAAACGAAGAAACCCGAAACCACTATTCCTAAAGCAGTAAATCAGATTGTGTACCGTATTTTAATTTTTTATATCGGTGCAATCGGTATTCTTTTATGTCTTTATCCATGGAACATGGTGGCAGAAGGCGGTAGTCCATTTGTTATGATTTTCCAGTCACTCAATAGTAACGGTGTTGCGAACGTTCTGAACTTTGTGGTCTTGATTGCTGCTATTTCAGTTTATAACAGTTGTATCTATTGTAATAGCCGTATGTTGCATGGTTTGGCAGAGCAGGGTAATGCTCCTGCACTTTTGAAAAAAGTAAACAGTCGCGGTATTCCGGTTCCAGCAGCAGTTGTTTCTGCATCTATTACAGCAATATGTGTGGTCGTGAATTATCTGATTCCTGGTCAAGCTTTTCAGCTCTTCATGATGCTTGTGGTGGCTGCACTTGTCATTAACTGGCTCATGATTTCAGTGACGCATTTGAAATTTACTAAAGCAATGAAATTGCAAAGACGCCAAACTAAATTCCAAAGTATTATGAGTCCTTGGAGTAATTATTTAACCATTAGCTTTGTATGCTTTATTCTTATTATTATGGCAATGACTCCAGATATGAGATTGGCAGTTATTTTAGGACCAATCTGGCTTGCTGTTTTAGCTGTGATGTACTTCTTAAAATATCGTAAAAAAATGGTTGTTCTGCCAGAAGTACAATCGAATTGATCCTTTAAATTGACAATGATATTGCGGTTATCAGCCTTAAGGTTGGTAACCCTTTATCTCTTGTCATATTATTTTCATGTTACAAAGAAATTGTTTTTTTCTAGAAATTTTTAATAATAATTTTAATGACAGAAAATATTTAAATAATAAAATTAATAAATCACTAAATTACCGTTTTTTAATATATTTATAATACCTTTTGTTTTTATATTTTATAAAAAATAAAAATTTAATATTTTTAGATAATGTCATAATATAGATTGATAGAGAGGATAAAATAATCTCTATATTTAAAATAACTAATTGATAGTACATAAAAAATATTAATGTGACAGTTAACAATATCGAAATCATTAAAGCGTCATCATACTGTAACTTAATTGTCATATTTTCTATTCACAATGCAGCTATCGAAGAGCGTACAAGCACTCAACAAAAAGTGACGTACAACCTATTGCATTAATGAGAGAGAACAGAATGCGCTTAAATCCACGTCAAATCGCAATTGCGTTAGCAGTAACTGGGGCAGCTGTAACAACGACTGCAAATGCAGCTCGTGATACGATTCAAATTGCTGGTTCTTCAACTGTATTACCATTTGCCAGCGTTGTAGCTGAAGAGTTTGGTAATACTTTCCCTCAATTTAAAACTCCTGTAGTTGGTTCTGGCGGTTCTTCTGCTGGTTTGAAACAATTCTGTCAAGGTGTTGGCGATAACACGATCGACGTTGCTAACGCTTCTCGTAAAATTAAAAGCACTGAAATCGAAGCTTGTAATAAAGCTGGTGTAAAACAAATTCAAGAAATCAAAATCGGTTATGACGGTATTGTATTCGCGTCTAACTCACACAAAGCAGCTTATAAATTAAAACCTTACCATGTGTTTGCTGCTTTAGCTGCACAGTTACCATCAAAAGGTAAATTGGTTCCAAACCCATATACAAACTGGAATCAAATTGACAAAACACTTCCAAATGAACCGATTACACTTGTAATCCCTGCATCTAACCACGGTACTCGTGAAGTTTTCCAAGAGAAAATGGTTGAAGCTGGTTGTGAAGCATATGAATACTTCAAGAGCTTAGATAAAGATGCTCAGAAGAAAGCATGTTCTACTTTCCGTAAAGATGGCCGTGTAATTGAAATCGCTGGCGACTATACAGAAACATTGGCTCGCTTAAAGACTTCTCCAAGCGCAGTAGGCGTGTTTGGTTTAAGTTTCTATGACATGAACCGTGACAAGTTACGTGTGGCAACAGTAAACAACGTTGTTCCATCTGAGAAGACAGTATTGAATGGTACATATCCTGTATCTCGCCCATTGTACTTCTACGTGAAAGGCGAACACTTAAAATCAGTTAAAGGCTTACCGCAATATGTAGAATATTTCGTAAGCAAGAAAGCAACTGGTAAAGGTTCTAAAGCTGAACGTGATGGTTTAATCGCGATGTCTGATGCTGAACGTGCAAAAGTTTTGGCTGACTTTAAAGCAGGTAAAACTGTTAAATAAGTTAGTTTGAATGAAGGCTGGTGATCTTAAGAGTTCATCAGCCTTTTTGTCTAACTTGTTTTTCCAAATTATGACAATTGAGAAAACAGTGGAGAGTACATGAATCTGCTACTTATCGGTGTGTTGTTAGCCCTCGTGGCAATTGCATATCAACTTGGGCTGAGAAAGAGCCGTAACATAGCAGGTAAGGGAAGCAACTCGGCGACGTTACATTCTCGTCCTGGTTATTATGGCGCACTGGTTGGTCTTTGGTGCGGTATCCCTGCTTTTTTAATTTTGATCATTTGGAACTTGGTTGAACCAAGTATTTTAAATCATATTATTTTTAATAATATTCCGGCGTCTGTAAGTGCTTCTCTTGATGAAGCGGGTAGAAGTGTATTGGTTGATCGTGTTCAATCAATTGCTTCAGGTTTTGGGGTGAGCGATAAACCGGCAGCCTACGAATTAGCTGCTGCTCAACAGTTTGCAAAATTTCAAACCATTGGCTCTTTTGCCAAATTTGCTGTTGTAATTTGTGCTGCTTTATTGGGTTTGGTTTGGGCAAAGAAAAAAATCAGCCAACAATATCGTGCTCGTAACCAAGTTGAACGTGCCATTAATGTTGGTTTGATTTTATGTTCTGGTGTTGCGATTTTGACAACCATCGGTATCGTAATGTCGATGTTTGGCGAAGCAATGCACTTCTTCCGTTTTGTCAGTCCAATGGACTTTTTCTTTGGTACAGAATGGAATCCTGGCTTTAGTACTTCTGGTAATGCTGAAGGCAGTTATGGTTTATTACCATTGCTATGGGGTACGCTCATGGTCAGTGGTATCGCTCTACTCGTTGCTGTACCAGTTGGATTAATGATCGCAATTTATTTAGCTGAATATGCTTCACCATGGTTCCGCTCATGGGCAAAACCAACAATTGAAGTCTTAGCTGGTATTCCAACAATTGTTTATGGTGTATTTGCCATGATGATTATTGGACCATTCTTTAAAGCAGCGGGTGCATATGTTGGTTTAGAGATTAATGCGACGAGTGCTTTAACTGCTGGCTTTGTAATGGGGATTATGATTATCCCGTTTGTTTCATCTTTGTCAGATGACATTATTACTCAAGTCCCGCGTGCACTACGTGACGGTTCTTTAGGACTTGGTGCGACTAAGTCTGAAACAATCCGTCAAGTTGTATTACCGGCAGCTTTACCTGGTATTACAGGTGCTTTCTTATTGGCAGTCTCTCGCGCCGTTGGGGAAACCATGATTGTGGTTTTAGCAGCAGGGAACAGTCCACTTTTACACGCAAATCCATTTGAAGCTGTTTCGACAGTGACAGTAACTATTGTAAAACAGTTGACTGGAGATACAGACTTCTCAAGTCCACAAGCATTGGTTGCATTCGCGCTAGGTTTAACACTATTTGTTATTACCTTGGGATTAAATATTGTAGCACTGTACATTGTGCGTAAATACCGTGAGCAATACGAATGAGTACATCAAATACATCGTCTCCTATGGATCAGAACGTATTTGATCCGAAAACTGCTGCCGAAACACGTGAACGACGTAAACAGGTTATTGAAAAATCTTTGGCTAAACGTCATCGCAAAGAAAAAGCTTTCCGTTTTGCGGGTTTCTCGGCAGTCATTATTGGTCTTGCATTCGTTGCTCTCTTGTTCGGTAGTATCTTGGCAAAAGGTTTACCTGCTTTTTGGCAAACTAGTATGAATGTTCCAATTTACTTTGACCCTAAAGTGATTGATGCGGGACCAGTACCTGTACGTACTCAAGGTGAAACACCTGCACATTACCAAGAACGTTATGTTGATTGGCAAACTAAAATGGGTATGGTCGATTGGGATGGCATCATTGTAAATGGAATGATTGCTAAAGATCCTGCACTTGCATCACAACGTGACTACTTGAGCAGCTTATATGCAAGCTCGGAAGCTTATCGTCTACGTGATATGGTTTTTGCAGATCCATCACTCATTGGTAAAAAAGAAAATATTACCTTCTTAGGTGATGCGAACGTCGATGTTTGGTTAAAAGGTAATATTGACCGTTCCTTACCAGATGATCAGCAACAACTCGATCCAGAAGTGCGTAAGCTTGCAGATGAATTAAAGGCGAAAGGTGTTCTTGAAAGTACTTTTAACTTGAACTTATTTAAGAATCCTGACTCTCGTAGTTCTCCAGCAATTAGTGGTCTTGCAGGTGCATTCATGGGTTCATTATTCATGATGCTAATCGTGATTATCATTGCGATCCCAATTGGTGTTGCCAGCGCAATTTATCTCGAAGAGTTTGCTCCAAAAAATGTTCTTACCGATATTATTGAAGTTAACATCAATAACCTTGCTGCTGTTCCTTCAATTGTATTTGGTCTACTTGGTGCTGCGATTTTCATTGGCTGGATGCATTTGCCTTTATCAGCTCCGTTGGTGGGTGGTTTGGTTTTAAGCTTAATGACACTGCCAACAGTGATTATTACCACGCGTGCTTCATTAAAAGCAGTGCCACCTTCTATTCGACAAGCGGCACTTGGTTTGGGAGCTTCTAAGTTCCAAACGATTTTCCATCACGTTTTACCGTTGGCATTACCAGGCATTATGACAGGTGCAATTATTGGTGTTGCACATGCGCTTGGTGAAACCGCACCTTTACTTTTAATTGGAATGAGTGCATTCGTTGCAAGTATTCCAGCAACTCCATTTGATCAAGCAACTGCTTTACCTGTACAGGTTTATTTATGGCAGGGTAATGAGTTGCGTAACTTCTTCGAAGGCCGTACTGCTGCTGCGATTATCGTACTACTTGCATTAATGATTGGTTTAAACAGTCTTGCAATTTGGTTACGTAAAAAGTTCGAAGTGCGTTGGTAATAGAGGATAAATCATGAATACTATTGATATTACGAATTCCTTAGAAAAGGATAAGTTAGTGAATACTGAACAATCTCAATTTACAGATAAATCGCTGAATCATGGCACTTCGTATGTTTCGCATTTTGAACCACATACTTCAAAAAAGCAGAACTCAAACGAAATTAAAATTAGTGCACAAGATGCCCATGTTTATTATGGTGATTTTGAAGCCATCAAAGGTATTGACCTAGATATTTATCAAAATGAAGTGATCGCATTTATTGGTCCTTCAGGTTGTGGTAAATCGACGTTTCTTCGTACGTTAAACCGTATGAACGATACGATTGATGGTTGCCGCGTAACAGGTAAAATTACCCTTGATAACCACAATATTTATGACCCAAATCTAGACGTTGTATTATTGCGTGCTCAGGTTGGTATGGTGTTCCAAAAGCCAAACCCATTCCCTAAATCTATTTTTGACAACGTGGCTTATGGGCCTAAACTTCACGGTTTAGCGCGTGATAAATATGACCTTGAGGAAATTGTTGAAAATAGCTTACGTAAAGCTGGTTTGTGGGATGAGGTTAAAGACCGTTTGAACCAGCCTGGTACAGGTTTATCAGGTGGTCAGCAACAACGTTTATGTATTGCACGTACCATTGCTGTTAGTCCTGAAGTGATTTTAATGGATGAGCCGTGTTCTGCACTCGATCCAATTGCAACAGCAAAAGTAGAAGAACTTATTTCTGAATTGTCGAATCAATACACAATTGTGATTGTGACTCACTCAATGCAACAAGCGGCACGTGTTTCTGATCGTACTGCTTATTTCCATTTAGGTGACTTGATTGAAGTCAACTCAACTGAAAAAGTCTTTACTCAGCCTGACCATCAGTTAACGGAAGCGTATATTACTGGTCGCTTCGGTTGATTAATAAACAATAAAAGAAAAAGAGCCACGTGCTCTTTTTTTTATTTTATAAATGAAAATGACTCTATTTTGCAAAATCGCTATTGAATTTTAATCAAAAGGACCACATCTTAAGGCTATAAAGATAAACTTATGAGCTTAGAATTTTATGTTATTCCATTTGCCTAAACTCCCTGCGGAAATACGTGTCAGCCATTTAAATGCACGTGTCAATGAACAGAGAAAAAAAATTGCGCAAACTACGGCAAGCCGTTTAGAACTTTTACAATTAGCTCAACAACTTGCTAAAGAAGCTAAAATTCGCCGTAAAAATAATCAGAAGATTTTTGTTTTAGATTTCAAAGGTGATATTCAAGCTTCGGCAGTTGAAAACTTGCGTGAAGAAATTACCCTGATTTTAGCAACTGCTAAAGCAGGACGTGATCGTATTGTAGTTCGTCTTGAAAGCCCAGGTGGTATGGTGCATGGTTATGGTCTAGCAGCAGCTCAGTTGGTGCGTTTACGCGATGCAGGTTTTCATTTAACAATTTGTGTTGATAAAGTCGCTGCAAGTGGTGGCTATATGATGGCATGTATTGCAAATGAAATTATTGCAGCGCCGTTTGCTATTGTGGGTTCAATTGGTGTGGTTGCTCAAGTTCCAAACTTTAATCGCCTTTTAAAAGAACACAATGTGGATTTTGAGCTTTACACAGCAGGGCAGTATAAGCGTACTGTAACTATGTTTGGTGAAAATACGCCTGAAGGTAAAGCGAAGTTCGAAGAAGAGTTGCAACAAACTCATGTCTTATTTAAGCACTTTGTAGAAAAATATCGCCCACAGCTTAATGTTGATAAGGTAGCGACAGGTGAGCATTGGTATGGTGAAGATGCTCTAGATTTGAACCTTGTTGATAAATTACAAACATCTGATGAGTACTTATTAGCTTTATTGCCGCAACATGATGTGTATGTCATTAATACACGTAAGAAAGCGACTTTAGGTGAAAAGCTGGGTTTACAAGCAGCGCAAATGGCAGATAGTTTGATTCCTACTGTAATGAGCAAAGTCATGGAAAGCCTAGCAAAAGCGAACACGACGCTTGTACAGGTACGTGATCCAAAACTATAAGTTTATCTAATTCAAATGTTATAAAAGACCAGCTTAAATGCTGGTTTTTTTATAAAGTTAATATTCAAAATTGTCTTATTAAATACGCTTAGATTTTTAATGGAAAGTAAAAAATAAATATTGATAAATATAATTTTTGAATTGTGATAAACACATGGTTTTGATATTTTAAACAGCAATAAAATAGCTTTTAAATGAAATATTTAAAAAGTTAGACATTTAAAAATATAACTGAAATTTAGGACAGGAAATAATGACAAGAATAATTGTAGCATCCAAAGAGGGTTTGGACGTTCTGCAAGATGGTCAGCTCAATAAGGTAGTGTTAAGTAAACCTTCTATTATTCAAATTGGCGTAAGTCAAAAAGATATAGCATCGGTGGAAAAACAAGGTGGAAGTCTAGTCGTCCATTTAAAAAATGGAGAGACTATTGTCTTAGAAAATTTCTTTAATGAAGCAACGAATACAACAGAACATTCACTTGTTCTTCCGACTGAACATGGAAAATTTGTTGAAGCACGATTTGATGCTCAGGGCAAGGTAATCGACTATACAGGTTTAAACCATGTCACAGATTTAGCCTATACCAGCACGAGCCAACCAGCCTCAACAATGGCGGTTGATGATTCCCCAACTTTTTCGATGGGTAACGTGCTAAAAGCAGGTTTAGCGGTTTTAGCCGCTGAAGGTTTATATCTTTGGGCTTTTGATAATGATGACAAAGATGACTCGCCTGTTAATGTTCCAACCACTGCGAAACCAACAGAAGTAAAACTTGCAGATGATGCGGTTACGGTCACTGGTAAAGCCGAAGCTAATGCAAAAATTTATATTAAAGATTTAAGTGGAAATGTAATTGCTTCAGGTAACGCAGATGCAAGTGGTAATTTTACGATTAAGCTCGATAAACCTTTGACAGATGGAAATAAATTAAATGTTTCAGCTCAAAGTGAAGGTGGTAAAGAGTCTAGTGCTTATTCTATTACAGGTACGAAAGATACAATTGCTCCAGATGCTCCCCAGACTCAGCTGAGTGATGATGGCTCATTGGTAACTGGTAAAACTGAAGCAAATGCAAAAATCACTGTTTATGATGCTAGTGATAATGTACTAGGCACTGTAACTGCAAATAAAGATGGTATTTTTTCTTTAAAGCTTACTCCTCCATTGACGAGTGACGCGGGTGGAAAAGTTATAGCTGAAGATGCTGCAGGCAATAAATCTGAACCAACTAAAATTATTGCCGGAAAGGATACTTTCGCTCCGGATGTACCTTTAGTTGAAGTCAATAAAGAAGGTACCACGGTCGAAGGACAAACTGAGCCTAATGCAAAAGTTCAGATAAAAGATGCTGATGGTAAAGTAATTGGTACGGGTACTGCAAACGCTCAAGGCGAATTTCAAATTACGCTTTCTCCAGCATTAAAAGAGTCACAAAAGGCAACAGTTGTTGTTGAAGATGCAGCAGGTAATACCTCTAAACCTTTAGAAGTTTCTCCAAGTTATGACTCTATTGCACCTGATAAACCTGTTGCTCAAATTAATGCTGATGGAACAACCGTAACAGGTACAACCGAAGCAAATGCAAAAGTTGAAATTAAAGATACGACAGGTAAGGTCATTGGTACGGGAACGGCAGATGCAAATGGAAAATTTACAATTACGATTTCGCCTGCTTTAACTGATAACAAACATGCTTCAGTTGCGGCTATTGATAGTGCAGGAAATAAATCTGAGGTTCTTGATATTATTGGTACTAAGGACACAACACCACCTGCAAAACCTGTTTTAAACAGTGTGGATGATGATGTTGGTGCTCTAAAAGGTGCGATTACTGCTGGTTCAGAAACTGACGATGCAAGACCAAAGCTGACAGGCTCAGGTGAGGCAAATGCAACTTTAACCATTTATGATAATGGTGTTGCTATTGGGATTGTAAATGTAAGTAGTAGTCGATCATGGAGCTTTACACTCGATAAAGACTTAGCAATTGGTAAACATACGATTACTTTAACTCAAACAGATGCAGCAGGCCTTACAAGTGAAGTGAGTTCACCATTTACGTTTTATGTGGTCGCTCCAAAGGTTACAAGTTTAAGTGAGGTAGCTGTTGATACTGCTCATACAGAAACTGTATCTGTTGCTGATAGTGCTGGGTTAAATACATTAAAGTTAGTACAAAGCACAACAAATGAAACGGATAGCCAGCAGCAGAAATCTGTGCCAATAGATGATTTGTTAAAAAGCTCTACGTCTAGTGAACCAGACCCAATTGAAACTCTTTTGTCTTCAGCGGCATTAAAGCCTACTCAGGTAAATGATCAGAGTGATATAACTACGAACGCTAGTAATATCACTGCCAATCTTGAGCATGTTTTACCTGATACAACTTCTTCAGTTTTACAAAGCCTTTTAGAACAAACTTATCCTGTTGTCTAAAGTGATCTTAAAAAAAGCGCCCATTGAGCGCTTTTTTATTTATGAGTTATTTGTTTTAGATGGAAGCATCAGTGCAAGAAGTCCATAGAAAATTGCCCCAATAGTCGCTAACAGCATATCTTTATGGGCATCCCACATATCGCCTTGTTGCCCATTATAATTTTCGGCTTCTTCGGGAGATAATCCAATAGCAATTGCCCATTCAATAAGTTCATATAAAACACTTGATGCCATTACAAATTGAACTACTAATAAAAAAAGACTGAATGGCTTTACTGATGGTAACCACACTTGAAACACGCGATAAGTAAGAGGGTAGAGAAAAATACCATAGGCAAGATGAACCAAACGATCATACATATTACGGGACCAACCCATGTATTGATCTAAATTAAAATTGAATACCTGTTGTATCCAATCATTGTATGGAACGTATGAATAAAGGTAATGTGCGCCAACAATATGGATGAGCAAAAACAGCAGATAGAAAGTAAAACTTAAAAAATCGAGTCCAATCTTCTTAAAAATAACAAAGAGCAAAATCAACATAAACACTGTGCCCGCTTGATGAAGTAAATAGGCTTCAAATTCAAGAGGCTGAATAGCTGAAATGACAATCGCAATCAAAAGCAAGCCAAGAGCAATATAGTGTTTAAGTTTGAATTGTTTTTCGATCATTTTATGAAGTCTTTATTGTGATTTATATGAGTGTAATAAAAAAGCGAAGCCTAAGCTCCGCTTTTTGTAAACTTTTTAATTAGATTTTGCTAATTAAATCGTTAATTTGTTTCGCTTGTTCAGCTGCATTACCTGTGTAAGTTGCAGGCGTAAGTTCAGCTAAGCGCGCACGTTCTTCGCTTGGTACTTGAGAAAGCTCTTCACCATTTACGAAATTAACCATCATGTCACGCGTCATTGCTTGACCACGAGTTAATGCTTTTAATTTTTCGTATGGTTTTTCAATATTGTAGCGACGCATTACAGTTTGAATTGGTTCAGCTAAAACTTCTTGAGCTTGGTCTAAATCTTCATTTAAACGGTTTGCATTTAACTCAAGTTTACCAACACCTTTTAAGCACGCATCGAAAGCAATTAAGCTTTGTGCAAAACCAACACCCATATTACGTAATACAGTTGAGTCAGTTAAATCACGCTGCCAGCGTGAAATTGGTAATTTTTCACCTAAGTGAGCCAATACTGCATTTGCAATACCTAAGTTACCTTCAGAGTTTTCAAAGTCAATTGGGTTAACTTTGTGTGGCATTGTTGATGAACCAACTTCGCCTTCTTTCAATTTTTGTTTGAAATAACCTAAAGAGATGTAACCCCATACGTCACGGTTAAAGTCGATTAAAATCGTATTGAAACGACGTAACGCATCAAACAACTCTGCCATGTAGTCATGTGGTTCGATTTGAGTTGTATAAGGGTTGAATGCTAAACCTAAAGATTCAACAAAAGCTTGTGCGTGAGCAGCCCAATCAACATCTGGATAAGCAGAAAGGTGAGCATTGTAGTTACCTACAGCACCATTGATTTTGCCAAGTAACTCAACGTTTTCAAATTGTTTGATTTGACGAGCTAAACGGTATGCCACGTTCGCCATTTCTTTACCCAAAGTTGTTGGGCTAGCAGTTTGACCGTGTGTACGAGACAACATTGGTTGTTCAGCGTGAGTCGTTGCCAAAGCAGAGATCGCATTCAGGATTTGCTTCATGCTTGATACTAAAACTTCACGACCATTTTTAAGCATAAGCGCGTGAGACAAGTTGTTGATGTCTTCAGAAGTACATGCAAAGTGAATGAATTCACCCGCATTTTGTAATTCTGCGATACCGGCAATTTTCTCTTTTAAGAAATACTCAACTGCTTTAACGTCATGGTTAGTCGTACGTTCAATCTCTTTAATACGATTTGCATCTTCTTCAGAGAAGTTGCTAACAATTGCATCTAAAGCTGCATTTGTTTCGTTTGAAAAAGGTGCAACTTCAACAATTTCTGGACGGTTAGAAAGTGCTTGTAACCAACGCACTTCTACAGTGACACGAGCATGGATTAAACCAAACTCAGAAAGAAAAGGGCGTAGCGCATCACATTTGCTGGCATAACGTCCATCTAATGGTGATAGTGCGGTTAAAGCGTTCATAACGATTCCTTAATGTTGGAATAAACATAAAACTAAAAAAATCTCGTTTATAGTCTTAAACGACTTGGTACTGTAAACGAGCAAGTGCTTGAATATCCTGTAGCAATTTACGTTTGCTAAAAATCATGTTCCATGAACTACCGCCGAGTTGTCGCCATAAATGGGCCATTTGTAAGCCAGTAAACAGACAAGCACGGATGCGGTTAGTATGGTTGGTATCTTTAAATGCTTCTGCATTACCACGAACTAAAATGCGTGGGTTAATCTGGCCAGCCGTATCAACATAAGTTTGCGCCAAATTAGCTAAAATGCTCGGGTGTAAGTAGTTATTATCAAAAAAAGAAAGCTGTTTTAAAATTTTCTGCTGAGCTTTTTCAATGATTGCGACATATTCAGGGTTACTATAAACCTTTTTTTCTAGCTGTAAGAGCGACATCGCGTAGGACATTGGCAGTTTGGCCGTGCCCATTTTTGGAAGGCGAGACTTAGGCATGTTTGAAAAAGGTTGAGTAATACAATTTTCGAGTGTTTTAAGCCCTAAAGAGATATCTGCCAACTGATTAAAAAAATCTAAGGTTTGAACACCATTGTTGGCTGTAGGGCGAATATTTAAACTTGCTTTGATTAATAGTTCAAAATAGAAGTTACCACTTTCACCAATACTTTGCTGACCCGTCATGGCTGTCATATGGGTGAGCTGAGTGGCCTGAAATACCCCAGCCAAGGCAAGGGCACGGTTTTGGCGAACATTCAAGGCTTGTGATTGTTGAAATGGTAACTCCACCATGCCATTCATTCCCTTAAATAAAATTTGGTGTAGGGGCATTTGTATGGTGAATGACACCCCCGCCTAAGCAAACTTCATCTGAATAAAATACAACGCTTTGACCCGGTGTAACAGCACGCTGAGGTTCATCGAACTCAACGCGAACACCGTGTTCAGTGTTTTCATCAATAAAAATTGTACATCCCTGATCAGGTTGGCGATAACGCGTTTTAGCTGTACAGCGTAATCCCTCAACTGGAATATTTTGTTCACCAGCTACCCAGTCAATTGACTCACTCCACAGTTGAGTACTTTGCATGAGTGGGTGTTCATGTCCCTGACCAACAACGAGGCGATTATTGGCAAGATCTTTATGTAGTACGAACCATGCACCTTCAGCTGCACCTTTCAAACCACCTAGACCAATTCCACCACGTTGACCGAGCGTATAGTACATCAGACCGTGATGTTCACCAACTTCTTTACCTGTATCAAGTACAATTTTCCCAGGCTGAGCGGGTAAATATTGTTTAAGGAAGTCATTAAAACGACGTTCCCCAATAAAACAGATTCCTGTTGAGTCCTTTTTCTTGGCTGTAGCAAGATCAAGTTCTTCAGCAATTCTGCGAACTTCAGGTTTTTCGATTTCGCCGACTGGAAATAATGTTTTATTAATTTCTCTACCATGAACGGCATGTAAGAAATAGGTTTGGTCTTTATTGTTATCTACACCACGTAATAATGGTGCGTATGCTTCGCCTTTAGAGTTATATGCGGTTTCACCACGGCGTGCGTAATGACCCGTTGCGATGAAGTCTGCACCTAAAGTCATGGCATGATCTAAAAATGCACGGAATTTAATTTCTTTATTACATAAAATATCTGGATTTGGCGTACGACCAGCAGCATATTCAGCTAGGAAAAGTTCAAACACTCGATCCCAATATTCCATCGCAAAGTTTGCTGTATGCAGCTTAATACCGATTTTATCAGCTACTGCTTGGGCATCAGCTAAGTCTTCCATTGCCGTACAGTATTCCGTGCCGTCGTCTTCCTCCCAGTTCTTCATGAAAAGACCTTCAACTTGATAACCCTGTTGAAGTAAAAGTGCTGCAGAAACAGAAGAGTCTACACCACCAGACATACCGACGATGACACGTTGTTGCATAGGACTAGGCATCCAAATGAGAAGTTAATGAGGGAGAGAAGGGGTGCTCATAAATAAGCGATAAAGGATAATGGTGGCCTTTCATAGCATCTTCAACTGCTTTTAGCACAAGAGGACTGCGAGCACGGGCAGATTCTTTAAGTTCATCGGGTGTCATCCACACAGCAGCGATAATACCTGTGTCGAGTTGAGGATCACTTTCAACCTGAGTTACATGTGCTAGAAAACAGAAACGGTAATAAGTGCGATCGGGAAACATTGGCGGGGTATAAGTATAAATACCAAGCAAGGCATCAATTTCAACATGATGGCCTGTTTCTTCAAGTGTTTCTCGAATGGCAGCTTCTGTTAATGACTCACCACATTCTACATGACCGGCAGGTTGGTTAAATACTGTGTGCACAAAACCTTCGCTATGCTCTTCTACAAAAAGATAGCGTCCGTCTTTTTCTACGACTGTAGCAACAGTGACATGAGGAGTCCATGCGGCCATAAAAAAGCACCATGATTTAAAAGACGTATAATACGAAATTTAGGTGTTTTTGGCTACGATAAGATTTTTATAGATTAGAGTATTATTTTATAAATCTTTTTACTCATCAAGATTTGTTCTTTGCCATGAATTATTAATGGAGACTCTCTCAGCAGTTTGGCCGTAGTCAAGATCAAAAACTTCATTTAAGCTCGAATCTCTTAATATCATTTGTTCTAAGGCGACAAGACGAATATCTTCAGGTTCTTGATTACCTGTCAAAAATTGCCAATCTCCATCATGATCATGTACAACTCTTAAAATAGGTTGATTGAACTCCAGACACTGTCGAGTGGTGAAAACCCCTAAATTTTTGGCCTCTCTAAATTTAAAATCAGCATTTCGATCTAGTAAAGGCTGATCATAAATAAACTCTTCTTGATATCCATCTTCCCAAGGAAATTTGTCATTGCGATCAGTCCAGACTAATTGTAAAGCTGAGAATTTATTATGTTGGTAATAATTTAACGCCCCACCAAAATAATCATCAATATTCCTGAAGTCTACAGGTAAAAACTGAGCACGACTTTCTTTAAAAAACTGATCATCATAATCTTGATAGGAGGTAATTTTTTCGCCATTTTTAATTAGGTTTGCTACATCATTAATAATGAGATGAGCTAGATCCGTAGGTAATCCAAAACAAATAATTTCAGGATGCTGATAACTCTCATATAAACCCACACTGTAACTGAAAGAAGGTAAATAGTTCGTTGCACTAATTCCCATAACTTGTAATCCATATTTTTCAATATTGATTTTGATTTGGTTTATTAGCTCATGTTCAGTAGGGCAATTATGGGTATTATCTAAGCTCATTATTTATTTCTCAAAGGTTTCTTATTTTTGTAAGTGCAATATATGTATCAATTAAACTAAAAATAGCAAAGTTAGACTTCACTATTTTTATGATTATTTTGCACTTTTACATAATGTCTTGCTGAATAAGGAAGAAACGCCAGTTCTTTTTCAGTCAATGGTCGCACTTGTTGTACGGGGCTTCCTACATAGAGATAACCGCTTTTTAAGACTTTGCGAGGCGGAACTAAACTTCCTGCACCAATCATCACATCATCTTCAATAATCACGTCATCTAGAATAACGGTGTTGATTCCGACTAAAACACGGTTGCCAATGGTACAGCCATGTAAAGTCACATGGTGTCCAACCGTTACATCTTCACCAATAATCAGAGGTGAGCCATTCGGTTTGGCATCATTTTTATGGCTTACATGTAACATACAATGGTCTTGTACGTTACTGTTTTTGCCAATTTGAATACTATTTACGTCACCACGGATGACTGCAAAAGGCCAGACAGAAACATTTTCAGATAAGCTAACGTCACCAACCACAACAGCCATTTCATCGATATAACATGTTTTATCTACTTGAGGGTGGTGTTCAAGATAAGGACGAATGTTCTTTGCCATAAGAAGTATCAAAATAAAATTTAGTCGAATTATAAAATAAAAAAGCACTCAGGCTAAATAGCATGAGTGCTTAATTCAACTATTCAAAAATTAGAATAAGTTGCTGAAGAATTGCTTGATATGGTCGATTAAACGAGCAAAGAAACCTGCTTCTTCAACTGGCTTTAATGCAACTAACGGCTTTTCAGCAATTACTTTGCCGTCTAGGCTAGCAACAAGCTTACCGACAACTTGACCTTTTTGAAGTGGTGCATTTAAGTTAGGTTGAACCACTAACTGAGTTTTAATGCCATCAGCTTTACCTTTAGGCATAGTCACACTAAAGTTTTCAGCTAAACCAACTTGAACTTCATCTTCTTTACCAAACCAAACTTTTGCTTTTGCAAGAACCTGATTGGCTGGTTGAACATTTGCAGTTTCAAAGTTTGCAAAGCCCCAAGCCAGTAATGTACGCGTTTGGTCTGCACGTTCAGACATGCTTGGAGTACCAAAAATCACTGAAATTAAACGCATTGGACCGCGTTTACTTGAAGTAGTTAAGCAGTAACCAGCTTCATCTGTATGACCTGTTTTTAAACCATCTACACTTGGGTCGGTGTAAAGCAAGGCATTACGGTTACCTTGTTTAATACCATTAAAAGTAAATTCTTTTTCAGAGTAAATTGGGTAGTATTTTGAGCTGTCTTTAATAATATGTTGTGCTAACACAGCCATATCTTTTGCAGTTGAATAGTGGCCTTCAGCTGGCATACCAGTCGAGTTAATAAACTGGGTGTTTACCATGCCGATACGTTTTGCTTCCTGATTCATCATATGAGCAAACGTGCCTTCATTTCCTGCAATATGTTCAGCCATTGCTTTTGATGCATCATTACCTGATTGGATAATAATACCGCGGAGCATTTCTAGAACTGTCGCTGTACCGTTTAAAGGAACATACATACATGATTCAGAGCTACTTCCTTTACACCATGCAGACTCGTTCATACGAACCTGCTCATTTTCAGTCAGTTCACCTTTTAATAATTTTTGTTCAATGATGTAACTGGTCATCATTTTTGTCATAGACGCAGGTGCAAGCTTTTCGTTTTCATTTTTAGAAGCGAGAATTTGGCCTGTCTCATAATCCATTAATACATAAGACTTATTATTTAATTCTGGCGGAGCTGATAAGACAGTTGCTGCATAAGAAAAACTTGGTAAGAGGAGTAGTGCAGCAATAGCGCTTTTTCGAGTCATTCTAGGTAATTCCAATATCTTGTATGAAGCAGAAGAGCCTAGCATTTTAGGATAAAGCAAAGCCGACTTCTACGGGAGAAGTCGGCTTTTTCAAACAGTATTGTAACTCAAGAGTTTTTTACTAATTTAGTTTTGCGATTGATATGCTTTCACGTCTTGGCAAACTAATGTGTTTTGTTCATCACCAGCAGCTTTCGCATCGCTACGTGCTTCTTTTAAGTATTTCTTGAAAGCTTTGTCTTTACTACGTTTTTCTAATGCAGAAACAGCATCAGTTTCATTTGGTAGGTAGTCTTTAACTAAACGTTCATAGCCTTGAGCAAAATCAGCGTCTTTTTTACCAATCAAACTTGGACAAATTTCAGAAAGCACTTGAATTGCAGCTAATTCTTCAGGAGTCGTGCCTTGTTGTGGAGTCACTTCAACAACGTTTTCATTTTCGGTTTTCTTTTCAGTTGTTTTCTTCTTATCAGCAGCAAAACCAGCTGTTGCCATGCTCATAAGTAAAACCAAAGAGAGCGATTGAACTAAGCTTTTCTTCATAAACATCGATAACCCAAAATAAAATTTCTAAATATGCCGTTAGCTTAACCAATTTAGAGTTTAAAAAAATGGAAAAAATGTATTGTTATGTTGGTTTTCTGCTTAATGGCAAACAGAAAACCCAAAATGAATAAGTCTCTATATCACAAAAGAGTAAGATCTATTCTTTATAATTAACGATCTCTTCACAGAGCTCATGTTGTTCATGATGGTCCATTTGTTTTGCTGCAAGACGTGCTTCTTTTAATAAAGTTTTAAATTCAGCATCGTTTTGTAGAGTCGCTAAGGTCATTGATTTATTTGAATAACCACTTAAATACATTGCAATAATCTTTTGAGCATTTGACTCAAGTTTTTTATTTGTTCCGACAAAAGCTGGGCAGATTTCCTGCAAAACTTGCGTTGCGGCAATGTCATCTTTAATTAAGCTATCAGCCTCTTGTGTTGAGATATCCTCATCTGCAAAAACCGCTTGCGTACACAATGTGATACTGATCCCCAATACCTGAAAAAAAGGAGCGAAAGTTTTCATTTTTTCACAATTTTATAATGCTATGGAGGCATAAATATATATAATTCAACAAATAATTCAATTGTGAAAACCTTTAGGTTTATTTGTAGAGAAAGATTTTAGTGAATATTTTAATTGCGAATGATGACGGTGTTTTTGCGCCAGGTATACAGGCTTTAGCTGAAGCATTAAGACCACTTGGACGCGTGGTTGTGGTTGCGCCAGAAAGTGAAAGAAGTGGTTTCTCAAGTGCATTAACATTGGATCGACCATTACGCCCCATTCAAATTGCCGAAGATGTTTGGGCAGTGAATGGTACACCAGCAGATTGTGTTTATTTATCCATGAATGGATTGTTTGATTTTGAGTTTGACTTGGTCGTGAGCGGAATCAATAGTGGCGCGAACTTAGGTGATGATGTTTTATATTCGGGAACGGTAGGGGCCGCATTTGAAGGTCGTTTAATGAAACAACCTGCAATCGCTGTGTCTTTAGCAGGTCCTGATGTGCGTGCCTATAACAATAAAGAAGATTATGCTCAGGCTGCTCAGTGGGTACATGATTTTATTGCAAGCGGATTACCAGCTTTGCCTCCGCGACATATCTTTAATATCAATATTCCTGACGTACCGCAGTTAAAAGGGGCGCAGATTACATATCAAGGTCGCCGTGCTCAATCTAAGCCTATTACCAGTCATGTCGATCCACGAGGCCGTCAAGTTTACTGGATTGGACTAGCAGGTGAGGCGGTTACAGATCCGCAACGTGTTTCTAGCCAGATTCAATCTGATTTCTTTGCCGTTGCAAACGGTTATGTAAGTGTTACCCCTATTCAAATGGATGCAACAAATTACGCTGTTTTAGAAGATTTACAGATCAGTTTGAGTCAATAATTTGCCTCGAATGTTATAACTTTGTGAATAAAGAAAAAGAGGAACGTGTTTCCTCTTACTTTTTTGGTACTCTTAGCCGAAATGATTTGTAGCATTTAGTGAGGGAGATCAATGCATTTAATTGGGCAACAAAGCAGAGTGCATATCCAAAAAGACAAAATAATGAAAATTATGTTGTTGTCTGTGGCTGTAGGTTTTACCGTTGCTATGGCAGGGTGTGCTTCTAAACCACAAATTAATAATAGTTCTCGCTATGCAATGGCTCCTAACTATTACACAGTTCGTTCAGGTGATACTTTAAGTGGTATCGCAATGCGTTATGGTCTCGACTATATTAGTATTGCCGAAATGAATGATATTGCTCCGCCATATCGTATTTATGTTAATCAGTCTTTGCGTTTGAAGAAAGGTTCTTCACCAAGAACAGTATCTACGCAAGTCATAGCACAACCTGAGCAAATCAAACGTCAAACTATTGCTCTACCAACCACACAACCTGTTACACCAGTAACTCAGCCTACAACGACCGCACCATCAACGAATACGACAGTGACCTCGGTTGCACCAAATTCTAGTTTACGCTGGATAAAACCGAATAATGGACCAGTGATTCAAGGGTTTAATTTGGCAAATAATGTCAAAGGAATCCGTTATGGTGGAAATCAGGGGGACCCTATTTATGCCGCAGCAGATGGTCAAGTTGTCTACGCAGCTGATGGCTTAAAAGAATACGGCAATCTGGTTTTAATTAAGCATATTGACGGCTATATCAGTGCCTATGCCCACAATAGCAAGATGTTGGTGAAAAGCGGTGACAATGTAACTGCTGGACAAAAAATTGCCGAGATGGGCTCTACTGGGGCTTCTCAGGTCATGCTTGAGTTCCAGATCCGTTTGGATGGAAAACCAATTAATCCTATAAATCTTTTACCAAAATAGCTAATGCATAAAACTTAGGTTTCCTCGTATAATATAATTGGTTGCTTTCATTACAACAATAAGCATTTTTTTATAAATTTAGAATTAGATTTGAGGAAACCTATGTTAGATCAGCTTCGTGCGATGGGTGTTTTTGCTTGTGTGGTTGAAAAAAGTTCATTTAGTGGTGCGGCACGTGAATTAGGAATTACAACAAGTGCGGTGAGCCAGCAGATTCGATCCCTTGAGCATGAAATGGATGTAATTCTATTACATCGCTCCACGCGTAAACTCAGTTTGACAGAAGCCGGACAGGCTTTTTTTTCAAGCTGTCAAGAAATGTTGGCGGCTGCTGAAAGGGGGAAAATCAGAATTAATGAGTTGAGGGATGACTTAATTGGGGATTTGCGTATCGCAACTACTCCTGATTTAGCAGTTCAGCACCTCATTCCTGCGTTATCTCACTGGATGTCAGCTCATCGCGGTTTATCTGTGCATTTTGAAGTTGGGCATCGTTATATCGACTTAATTGAAGAGCGAATTGATATTGCAGTGCGCATGAGTTCTACGCCGGTAGAAGAAAGCAGCTCTGTCATTCCGATGGCTTTTGTCGATCAGATTTTGGTAGCTTCTCCAAGTTATCTGAATCAATCTAGTCCAATTGTGCATCCTAATGATTTAAGAGATCATGAGTTATTATCAATTAATGTCATGAATGACGCGCACCATTTCCATTTTCAACATGTAAAAACGGGTGAAACACTTAATGTTGAAATGCAAAGCCGTTTGCAAAGCAATAATTTACAAGTTGCAAAAGCGTTATGTCAGCAAGGACATGGTATTGCAAGAATTTTATATTTAGATGCTCAAAAAGAGTTAAAAAATGGTTCTTTAATTGAACTCATGCCAGATTGGAAATTACCAACTTTTACTTTGTATGCAGAAGTTGCCAAGCATGACCAACAGCCAATGAAAATTCAGCGCTGTGTTGAAGCACTTAAACAATATTTTAGTCAGTTAGCAGGAGGACGAGCGATCCAAATCGTTCGTTAATTTTGCCACTCTAAAAGTAAAAAGGGCCTGTATTTGACAGGCCCTTTTTTATTACTTCTGTTTTAAGGTTGCGACTTCTTCTACGCTTTCTTGTGGTAGGTCTTCCGCCGTAAGCTCTTCATGCTTCTTAATTTTTTTCTTATTTTTCTTTTTCTTCTTTGGCTCCTCTTCAATTTCTGCGCCATCTTCAATGGCTTGCCAATATTCGAGTTGCTCCATTACAGCAGCATAAATAGAGTGTTTACTGTACTTACCTTTTTTGTCGAGTGTACCGACAGGGCGGGCCATTAAAATCTCAAGCGCTTGATCAATAGTATCAATCGCATGAATATGGAATTGACCACTTTGTACCGCATCAATTACATCTTGGCGTAACATCAAGTGCTGCATGTTTTGACGTGGAATAATGACACCTTGTTTACCAGTTAAACCTTGTAATTTACATGCATCATAGAAGCCTTCAATTTTTGCATTTACACCACCAATTGGTTGAACTTGGCCTAACTGGTTCATAGAACCCGTAATTGCCCATGATTGATCAATTGGTATTTGGCTAATTGCAGAAATTAATGCAGAAAGCTCGGCAACTGTTGCACTGTCGCCGTCCACTTGTCCATAACTTTGTTCAAAGGCTAGAGCAGCAGAGAAATGTAAAATCTGTTCACGACCAAAATGAGCTTTCAAGAAGCTAGACATGAGCAATACGCCTTTGGCATGCAGTGAACCGCCAAGTTCTACACTACGCTCAATATCAAGAATATCGCCGCCGCCTTGATAAACTGATGCAGTCAAACGTGAAGGTAAACCAAACTCAACATCTGCATAGTGAATAACAGAGAGGGCATTGATTTGACCTAAACGATGACCTGAAGTTTCGATTAACTGAGTTCCACGTGACAAATCTTGCCAGTAAAGCTCTCTTAAATAGCCTAAGCGATACTGTCTGTGTTGTAGTGCCAAGTTAATGTGCTGGTCAGTTACAAGCTTTTCATTGGCTTTAAAAGCATGGTGATGTGCTTCGCGAATGAGGTCGCCCAAAGTTGAAGCATGTAATGACAGCGAGCTTTGATCTTCTGCCTGACGACTTGAGTCGGTAAGTAATGCTGCTAAAGCACTGCGATCAAACGGAAGTAATTTATCCGCTTGTACATAATCAGCAATTAGCTGCATGTAGGCTTGTTCATTTTCGTCATTACGTTGTAATGTATCGGTAAAATCTGCACGAATTTTAAAGACACTACCAAGCTCTGGTTCTACTTCTAAAATTTCATAATAAATTTCAGGTTCTGCCATAAGAACCACTTTAATATCAAGCGGAACAGCAGCAGGTTCAATCGAGATAGAGCCTGTTAACGTCAGCATATGTTCAAGAGAAGAAAGCTTGAGTTGGCCTGATTTTAAGGCGCGCTTTAAGCCTTGCCATGCATAAGGCTGTTCGAGTAATTGCTCTGCCTCAAGCATTAAAAAGCCACCATTCGCTTGATGTAGGGCACCTGGACGAATGAGCGTGAAATCTGTGGTAATTGTACCGTTGTGAGTAAGTTGTTCAACATGACCAAGCAAGTTGTAGTGCGTTGGGAAATCTTCAAAAATAACCGGTGCACCACTGTTTGGTTTGTTTGAGACAATTACATTGGCCTGATAACGTGCTGGCACACGATTAAACATTGCCGGAGCAAAGTCATCTTCTTCTTGCTCTAAAATGAGTTCAACATTATCAATTACATCTTGAGCATATTGTTTTAAATAATCTTCAAGGCCTTTGACTTGACCATATTTATTTAAAATCAAATCCATGCGTGGCTTAACCACTTGAGTCGCGATGTCTCGATTCAACACAGAGACTTTGTCACGTGCGTCATCTTCTAAATCACCTAAATGCAAACCAAGACGCTCGAGCTTTTTATCCATGTAGCGAACATTCGCTGCAATTTCAGCACGTTGCTTAGTATTTAAAGCATCAATTTCTGTTTGAGTCAGTTCTTGCACCTGATCATCTTTTACTTGTACAGGTACAAAGCCATGCTTTTCATTGCGGGAGATGAGTTTTAAGTCGAGTTCTTCACCTTCTTTGGTTAACTCGACAAGCGCTTGTTGCTGCTCATCTCCAGTTTCCTCACGGATACGCTCAATACGGTTATGATAGGTCTCGGCACTAAAACGGCGTTCAAGCTGTTTTAAAATAATTTGCCAAGTTTGATGAAGGGCATGTTGAAACTTGGTTCCTTGTCCAGCAGGGAAGCGTAAAGCAAGTGGTTGGCGTGCCTGCTTAAAATTATAGACATATACCCAGTCATCTGGAGTAGGCATTGTTTTCGCATGTTGTTGGAGTAAACGCTTAATCATGGTGCGTTTACCCAAGCCTGCTGTTCCTACTGCAAAAATGTTATAGCCAGAGTAGGGTAAAGAAATACCCGCTTCTACCGATGCTTTGGCACGGTCTTGCCCTAAAAAGTTATTAAGCGGTTTTATACGTTTTGTAGAAGCTGGAATTTTTTCAAAATCTGGAATATGTGTTAGTTGTTCGGGTTTTAAGGCTGTTTTATCCAAAGTCATTTTTATATCAGGTTGCTCAAAAGCTGAAGGAAATGCATTTATTGTGACGTTTGTGGTGTTTGTTTTAGCGAGTGATAAAGTTGAGATGGTCACTTGATCAAGTTTTTGTGTCACTGTTGATATCCAGCAAAAGAAAACGAAGGTTGAAGCTTAAAGGTATACAGGTTTAGCATAAAATATCAAGCAAACTTGCCGTTTTTATCGCCAAAACAAAATTGATTGCATAAAGAATCTTGAAAGCAATTGTAAGAAGGGTTTGAATAGGCACATTTATAATTTATGGAAAATAAAAAACGAATGAGTGCTGAATCAAAAGGGTGGAAAAGTTCCTTTATGGCCTTCTTGGATCGCCGAGCAATTATTATGTTGTTTTTAGGCTTTTCATCAGGAATTCCCATATTTCTAATTTTTTCAACTTTATCATTTTGGTTGACTGAAGCTGGAATTAACAGAAGTACTATCACCATGTTCTCTTGGGCAGCTTTGGCTTATTCGTTCAAGTTTATTTGGGCACCTTTGATAGATAAATTACCACTTCCTTATTTAACAAGAAAAATGGGGTTAAGACGTAGTTGGCTATTAGTTGCACAAATTTTGGTTATCTGTGCAATTTGTTTAATGGCATTTACAAATCCCTTACCGAATACTTCTGATTTTGGCTCATTTTCAAATCTGACTATTATGGCAGCAGCTGCTATTTTCCTTGGCTTCTCTTCAGCTACTCAAGATATTATTGTTGATGCTTATCGTATTGAATTGACTGAAGATCCTAATGTGCAAACTGTTTTAGCTTCAACGTATAATGCTGGATATCGTACTGCTACAATCATTACACAATTAGGTGCGTTATTATTTGCAGCTTCACTGGGTACAGCTGTTGGTAATTATATATATGAAGCTTGGCGAACTACATATTTATTAATGGCAGGCCTCATGGGTATAGGAATAATTACAACATTATTTATTCATGAGCCTGAAGTTAAACGTATTCAACATCACTATCAAGCTAAAGACTATTTTCAGTTATTCTCAGTTTTTGTTATTTCAACCATCGTTTTTGGGATTAGCTTTTACCAAATTGGTTTAATTTTTGATTCGTTTTCTATCGAAGATGCTTTTTTAAACTTTCTACTTTTAGTTATTAAATTTTTAATTAGTATATCAATTGCGGTGATTGTAATTTTTGGGTTAATTAAGTTTGGTCTAATTAATAAGAAAATTGTTGTAGAAACATGGTTGTCACCTTTACTAGATTTTTTTAAGCGATATGGATTAAAAGTTGCTTTAGCAATTTTATTGCTAATAGGTTTTTATCGTATTTCAGATGTCGTTGCTGGTGTAATGGCTAATTTATTCTATTTAGACTTGAATTTTGATAAAGAGGAAATTGCTTGGTTTAATAAGTTCTTTGCGATCTTCTTTGTCATATTGGGTGGTTTTCTCGGAGGAATGTTAGCGCAACGCTATAATGTAATGAAAATGATGTTGTTAGGAGCAATTTTAGCAAGCACTACCAACTTGATTTTTGTTGGATTAGTTAAATCTGGCGCTACTATGCAAAATGTTCAAGTTCATATAGGGGATCACACTTATACAACAAGCCCTGATGAAGTGGGAAATTGGTCACTAAAATTCCCGAGTAATACATTGACGTCAGCTCAGAATGAAGTCTCAATTAATTCTCAGCCTGTAGGCTATGCTGAACCTTTAAAGATAAACCTTCCATTAAAAGTATTTAACTCAGAATCACAACCAGATATTTATGTTCAAGCAATTGGTGGAGATAATCTTTTATATAAAGATGAGCTGAAAAAAGATGTAATTCTTCATGGTACTTTATTGAATCTACCAAAAAATGGTGAGCTAAAATCCGTTAGTATTTTATTGAATTCACAAAATAAAATAGAAGGTAAGATTAAAGGTAGTGATTGGAATGTTATTATTCCTGGAAATGATCTTGCTAAACTTAATTCAATACAAGTAGAAGCAAATTATGAAGCCAATAAGCAAATACATACTTTAACTTTAAACCATTCTTATCAAAAGCAGCTAGAAGAGAATCAACCTCGTTATCGTATGAATTTATCCGATATTCCAGCGATTCCGATTGATAAAAATATGGATATCGAATTGAAAGGAAAAGTAGTTGTTCCTTATAGCAAAGTTTGGTTAGTAATGGGCATCATATTTGATAACTTAGCCTCCGGATTAGCTGGGGCAGTTTTTATTGCATTTCTTTCTAGTTTAACTAGTGTGTCATTTACCGCCATGCAATATGCTATTTTTAGCTCGCTAATGCTGTTGTTACCAAAAACGATTGGTGGTTACTCAGGTACAATAGTGAATCATATCGGTTATTCAGGCTTTTTTACGGCTACATTTTTGATGGGATTACCAATTTTATTACTCGTGATTTGGGTGGGTAAGTTGTTGGCTAATCAATCATCAAAATGAAAGTTTCCTAGGAGATAAATATATGCGAATGCTTCATACAATGTTGCGAGTAGGCAATTTAGAACAATCTTTAAAGTTCTATACCGAAGTATTAGGGATGAAGTTACTTCGTAAGCGTGATTATGAAGAAGGGCGCTTTACACTAGCATTTGTTGGCTATGGCGATGAAGAAACCAATACCGTGCTTGAGCTTACCCATAACTGGGATACATCAAGTTATGATTTAGGCAATGCCTATGGCCACATTGCCATTGGTGTTGACGATGCCTACAAAGCGTGTGAAGAAATTAAAGCACGTGGTGGCAAAGTTGTGCGTGAAGCGGGGCCAATGAAAGGTGGCGTTACCGTTATCGCATTTGTTGAAGATCCAGACGGCTATAAAGTCGAATTGATTCAACAAGATGCTAATGCGACAAATAACTAAAAATTGACTATGATGCTTTAAGAATTAGTTCTTAAAAGTCTAGCTTTATTTTTTTAGCCCAGTATGATGAAGGCTTGACCAAATGGTCAATTTATCAACTGGGTTTTTTATTTATCTAAAATAATCATAGGATATGGCTATGCTGAAGTTATTGGCGCTTGATCGATTTACAATTTTATTGGTTGGAATGGTACTACTCGCAACATTCTTTCCAGTCAGTGGTCAAGCAGCGCAATATTTCAATACACTGACCACAGTCGCAATTGCAATCTTATTCTTTTTGCATGGTGCGAAACTATCACGTGAGGCTGTAATTGAAGGTATTTTGCATTGGAAAATGCATTTACTGGTCTTTGCATTTACTTTCTTTATTTTCCCTGTGATTGGTCTGTTGGCTAAGCCAATTCTATTACCTCTGTTAGGTCAACAGCTCTACTGGGGTTTTTTATTTATGTGCTTTTTACCCTCTACAGTTCAATCCTCTATTGCATTTACGTCGGTTGCAAAAGGGAACGTGGCGGGAGCGGTGTGCAGTGCATCTTTTTCAAACTTGATTGGTATGTTTATTACGCCAGTATTGGTGAGCTTCTTTATTTTAGGCCAAAGCCAACATGGATTTGACCCGACGACTTCAATTATACAAATTACATTATTACTGTTAGTGCCATTTATTTTAGGTCAATTATTACGTCCTTATATTTTCCCTTATATGGCAAAAGTTCCGAGTATTGTTAAAGCATTCGATCAAGGCTCGATTTTGATGGTGGTGTATGGCGCATTTAGTGGAGCAGTAGTTGCAGGACTTTGGCATCAAGTAAGTTGGAAAACTTTACTCATTCTAACAATTGCGTGTTCAGTGCTCTTAACAGTCATTATGCTATTAGCACTTTACCTACCACGTGCTTTAGGTTTTAACCGAGCAGATCAAGTTACGGTTTTCTTTTGTAGCTCTAAAAAGACCTTGGCAAGTGGTGTTCCGATGGCGCAAATCTTATTTATTGGCCAACCATTAGGCATGATCGTTTTGCCTATTATGATCTTTCACCAAATCCAATTAATGGTGTGTGGCGTGATTGCAAATTACTGGGCTAAATCGAAAGATTAATTCGCAAAAGAAAATTATTTGACGTATAATGCTGCCCACTTGTTGTGCTTAGCTCTAACCCTAGAGGTTTCGGTGGGCCAAAAGAATGGTCTGTTGTGGTGTTGATCTGCTCATTTTGAGCCTGTCCTCAACTTAGTTGAGAGTGATCAATTGCGATGACAGCTTAAGCCTTTCTTCCAATTAGGAGTAATCGACGATGCGCGCCGATATTCACCCAAAATATGAAAAATTAGTTGCAACTTGTTCTTGCGGTAACGTAATCGAAACTCGTTCTGCTTTAGGTAAAGAAACTATCTACCTTGACGTATGTTCAGCTTGCCACCCATTCTACACTGGTAAGCAAAAGAATGTAGATACTGGTGGTCGTATCGACAAATTCAAACAACGTTTTGCTGGTATGTCTCGCTCTATCAAGCGTTAATACTGCAACACGAAACAAAAAACGGGCTTTATGCCCGTTTTTTGTTTTTCAGTACAAGACTATTATTGGTCTTGTACGTCTGTTAGTCGATCAAGTTTTTTCTGGAAATAGCGACCTTGTAAGAAACGCGTTTCCACATTCCATGCGTTAGCAAATAAGTTCATATCATCTAGATCACTCAGTAAAATCCCTACAGGTTTTACTGTCAAATAGTTCAAAACCTTTTCTTGTAAGCGTGCTAAACCATCATCTGAGTTTAATAGCTCAGTTTTCTTCGATTGCAGTTTTAAATATTGAACGTCTAGTTGTTGCAATATTGATTCGCTATACATAGAAGAGCTGAAATCCCGAATCGAAATTTCTGCGCCGTGTTGACGCAGGCGAGCTATGTGTTGCTGAGCAATTGCAAGATGAGGCTGAATTGCTTGTTCTGAAAATTGTAAAACCAGTGGACTTTCAAGCTTACTACCAATAATGGTGAGTAGTTTTGAAATTAACTCAGGGAATGTTTTGTCTTTGAGCAAGATATCAATATTCAGGTTAATAATCAGTTTAGCTTTAGGGTACTGAGTAATAAAGTTATGTAGTTGCTTACATGCCTCAACCAAAATCCAGCGATCTAATTGAATAGAAAGTTCACTGTCTTCTTTTAATTCAGCCAAGTCATTTATGTCATACCATTGTTCATCGCTAATAAAACCGCTAGTCACCTCATAGTTATGGGTTTCTTGATCGTGTTTATCGTAGATCTGCTGATATTTTAAATGAATTTCACTTCGTGCTAACTGTTGCTTTAATTGCTGCAATAACGAAGATTGCAAAGGAGCATCGACTTGCTCAAGGCTTAGATCAAGCGATATAGAAGGTTTAACAGGCTCAGGAGAGATAATATCGATGGTTGGTGCCAGCTCAATTTCTGCCTGCGCCTTAGGTAACTCTTGCTGACTTGTTTGGGCCAGTAAGCTTGTAAAGCTATCTTCATTTAAAGGTTCAGTAATTGGGGCATAGCTCAGCTTAAATTGGATCGAGTAGTTAAGCTCATCGATCTTTAATAAATGCTCTTTTTGCAAACTTTGCAGACTAGTCAGTTGGGAGTTAAGGACTGTGCTGTTTTCAGCTTGTAAAACGCCAACATATGCGCCAAGTTCAATATTAAAAATCGGCATTTGCGCGTGTTCTTTTAAGAAACTGTGCAGCTGATTGAAATATTGTGCAGGAGTTTGCCAATCTTGTTGAAATACTCGCTCTGGGCACTGATTTAATTTAAATAAAATTAACGCATTGGCTTGAGCAGGATAGGTCGATAGATGTCGATTAATTTGTTGCCAAGCTGTTTGTACCCCATAACTCTTTTCGGCAAAAACTGTATTTGCTGGTGTTGCTAAATCCAGTTGGTAGTCAATGGTCAACTGTACGGCATCTTCTTCCTGACTAGGAATAAACTCTAGTTTTAGCGCGTTATTACCTGAAATTGCTGCATGTTGGCTTTGAATTTCAAAACGTGCCTGATCAAATTGGCCTAATGAAATTTTCTTAAATCTTTGTTTAAAAACATTTAAATCATCAGGTTGTAAAACATCTAAAATCGGTAGGCCAATAATCTCGTCTTCTTGCTTAAAACCAAAAAGGTTGAGGTATTCTGTATTTGCCTTAACATGCATCCCTTCTTGAAAAAGGGCAACTGCTTTATGGCTGTTATTGACCAATGTTTGTGTATGGGAGTGAATTGTTTCTAACTCATTGGTCAGGCGTTGTTCGGTTTGTAATAAGTGGCTATACGACAAGGTCCGAAGAAGGGTGATATAAAAATAATCTAATGGTTCTAAGGGAACTACATCATAGATGCCTTTTTGAATATACGCCTGATATTGCTGAGGCTGATAATCTTCAGGTTGTAATAATAAAACTGGTAAATTTGGCTGCTCAGATGCTTGAATGAGGGAGAGAGTTTGTTCAATTTTTAGGTCATAAGCACGACCAAAAATAATAGCATCCCACGGCGTATTTAACTGTTTTTCAAAACTTTTTAAATCATCAAGTAATAATGCCTGAACTTGATAATCATTCCCCAATAATAAATTTAAAATCTGGTTATAACGTAGCTGGTTGTCATCAATAATGAGTAAACGTGTTTCAGTACGTTTTAACTTTTTAGATAATAAAGAGTTTCTCACTTTAGTGCTTCCCATAAATCTTGAGTGCTAGAGTTATTACCCTTTTTCATCATGAACTGATCAAGCAGACCTTGTTGCTGCTCATTCAAAAGCTCGAAATGAAATTGAATAAAACTTTGCGTAATGAGCTGTGCTTTGAGTAGATACACTTTGATTTCTTCTGTCCCCAATCGTAAATGAATTGTTTGTTGCTCTCTAAAAATTTGAGAGCCCGGTAAAATAAGCGTATTTTGTATTTCTTCTAGATTTTGTGTTTGTAGTAGTAGTGCGGGATGATAATTGCGAGTATGACGCTCAGCTTGAATATGCACTGAACAAGGGAACATGGCTTGTGACAAAATCTCTAAACCTAACTCTAGGGATTTTTCGGTCGATTGTTTAATCCAGCGAATTACACCGCCACGCCATTGTCCATGCAAAGTTTCTTTAACTAAAATGTATTCACCAGTTCTTAAGTTCTTTGGTGCTTCGCCAGACCATTTAATACGATATCCATTAACACTAATATCGAGAACGGTGGTTTGATAAATGGTTTTACTTTCACGACTTAAGCGTTGATAAGAGCTGGTTTGTTGTTCTTTTTTCTCTAAGTTGGATAAAACTTTAGCTTCGCTTTGTAAATTATAGTTATGGTTAAGCTGTAGCGTTTCTTCAAAGTTTTTTGCTTTTGATAGATAGAAATGGGCAGTGCTTAAACCAAAACAAATTTGGAGCTCTGCATTGTACTCATAACGTTCATGACGACGTTGAGCCGTGGTTCCTAAAATCGTTTGAACATGAAATTTTAAAGCTGGGCTTAAATAAAACTTTTCATTCTTAGAAATATATTGAGCATTTTTATGCATGGTTGCAGTGACATGCTCAAGTAAAGCTTGCGTACCGATGAAGATACTAGGGTTAAAGTTAGAGCTACGCTTTGTATTATAAACAGGTGGATGGTCCTTATTTGGATCGACCACATATTTCGTTAATGCGGTATCTTTCGGCAAAATATGAATCATTCTTGCCCAGTCAAAACTACATTGAAACAATGCCTGAATTTCTGACTGACGAATCTGGTTTGTATTTAAAATATCCAGCAAAATCAACTGGGCATAAGCTTGTGTAATATTCGCTAAAGGGTGCTGTATGCCCTGAATATGATTGATATTGATGAGATGATATTTGTGCTGAACTGCGGTTTCATAGAGCTGATGCGCTATTAACCATTGACCTTTAAGAGGCTCGCTATAAAGCATGTGCTGCTGATAAAGGAGACTCGTTAATTGTTGAAGTGCATGAAACGTCGATAAAGTACGCGCCGTTTGCAAATTCTTTTTTTGCTTATAGGCAAAGATTGAAAACTTTTGATGCTGGAGTTGCTCATGACTATTTTGCGCAATATTTAGATAAATACTGGCGAAATAACAGCGGAGCAACATCGCTAATTCAATAATGTGCTCATTACGATCTGTACTAATCACGCCTTGGTTAAAGAAGTTTTTCTCTAGGCTGGCGAGTACATTGTTAATGGTCGGATGAAGCGTTTGTATGAGGTCGAAACGTAAGGTTTCACTACATTTTAATTCATTGAGCTCTAAAATAGCTGTGAATAATGCTTTTGACGTATCACCGAGTTGCATAATAGAAAGGGTAGTGACCCATTCATTAAGATCTTTAATATTGGCTTCACAAAAGCTTAACCGTTCACGAGTGAGTTCGGTTTGATTGTGAAAAATGTCCGACAGCGCATTATTCATCATCACTTATTATATAACTCAAAAAGTTGTAGCCCCAAAAAGCGGTGTTTTATTCTTTTCGCCCGCAATTTCCCTGACGAGTTTAGGAACCAAATACCCCGGTAGGTTCGCTAACACGTCACGATAGATATCATCTATCTTGGATGATTCTAAATCAAAATGTTGTGCACCTTTTACTTTATCTAAAACATGTAAGTAATAAGGCATAACGCGAGCTTCAAATAAACGATAACTTAAATCAATTAACGTCTGTGCAGAGTCATTGACACCTTTCAGCAATACTGCCTGATTTAGTACAGTAATGTGATGGTCAGATAACTGCAACAATTTTGAACAAGTAAAGTCATCGAGTTCAGAAGCATGGTTTGAGTGTACCACCAGAACTATACGCAGCCTACTGTTTTTTAATAAAGAAATCAGCTCTTCGTCGATCCGGTTTGGAATAACAATTGGGACTCGTGAGTGAATTCTCAGAATCTGGATTTGTTTGAGAGATGCTAGGCGTTCTAACCAAAGTGCTAATTTACGGTTAGAAAGCGTAAGCGGGTCACCACCACTCAAAATGATCTCGTTAATGTTCGGGTTTGCTTCAATATAGTTTTTAATATTTAGCCAATCTTCATTTTTTGGCAAATTTTCTTGATAGGGGAAATGACGACGGAAGCAGTAACGGCAATGTACGGCGCAAGCACCAGTCAAAGTCAGTAAAAAACGCGATTTATATTTATGTAATACACCTGGTAATTGATTTGCTGCTTCTTCGCCTAATGGGTCAGTAACGAACTCAGGATGTTCTTCGAGTTCTAGATGATGAGGTAATACTTGTAGCAAAAGCGGGTCAAGCGGGTTTTTAGCGTTCATTTTTCCGACGAACGCACGAGGAACACGCAATTTAAACTTTTCAGAAGCCAGAATCGCACCCGATAATAGCTGTTCTGAGGATAACTCGAGTAGGCTTAGCAATTCCGAAGGATCAGTAATAAGGTCACTCAGTTGAGATTGCCAGTTTTGCTCTTGGTATAAATAGTTTATCATTTGACACGATTAAGATAATGCAACAACGCATTATATCGCATAGTTGACTTGTTAAGTTTGGAGTGTGCCTTTCATGGCCTATTATTCTACAAATGATTTCAAAGCAGGCCTTAAGGTTATGCTTGATGGTAACCCATGTTCAATCATGGAAAACGAATATGTAAAACCAGGTAAAGGTCAAGCGTTCAACCGTGTAAAATTACGTAACCTTAAAACCGGTAAAGTATTAGAAAAAACTTTCAAATCAGGTGACTCTTTAGAAGCAGCTGACATCGTTGAAGTTGAAATGGAATACCTATACAACGATGGTGAAATGTGGAACTTCATGGATCCTGTATCTTTTGAGCAAATCGCGGCAGACAAAATCGCAATGGGCGATGCTGCTAAATGGTTAAAAGATGATTCAAATGAAAAATGTACAATTATGTTGTTCAACGGCGTACCTTTAACAGTAAGCCCACCGAACTTCGTTGTATTGAAAATTGTTGAAACTGATCCGGGCGTACGTGGTGATACTTCTGGCGGCGGCGGTAAACCAGCTAAGCTTGAAACAGGTGCGGTTGTTCGTGTTCCGTTATTTGTTCAGCAAGAAGAAAGCGTTCGTGTAGATACTCGTACTGGCGATTATTTAGAGCGTGCATAATAGTTAAAAAATACACTATTATCGAAGGGATGATGTAAATCATCCCTTTTTTTATGCGAAAGTATAAGAGGAAAAAAGAAAAAGGAGGAGTAGAGTCACAGGGATTAAGAGAAACAGTACATAACAATATAAAAATGCTGTAGTTATTTATTGAGAGGTTAAGAATGGACACAATGCAAGCGAAATCTACGCTTCCCTCCAAGCTGGTCTGGAGCCTAGTGGCAATAATAGGTGCAATTTCTTTTGGGATGCTGGCACTCAGTCGTGGTGAACATGTCAATGCGGTTTGGCTTGTACTTGCTGCAGCATGTGTATATAGCATCGCATATCGATTTTATAGTCTATTTATTGCAACTAAAGTATTTGAATTAAACCCAAGACGTTTAACCCCAGCACATCGCTTGGCCGATGGTCTGGATTATGTTCCCACCAATAAATACGTGCTTTTCGGTCACCACTTTGCTGCCATTGCAGGAGCGGGGCCATTAGTCGGACCAATTTTGGCTGCACAAATGGGCTTTTTACCAGGAACGATCTGGTTATTGGTCGGTGTGGTTTTGGCGGGTGCGGTACAAGACTTTTTAGTTTTATTTATTTCAACACGTCGAGACGGTCGCTCACTTGGTGAAATGGCAAAACAAGAACTCGGTTCTTTTGCCGGTATTGTGGTCATGCTTGGTGCGCTTGGGGTAATGATTATTATCCTTGCGGTACTGGCATTAGTTGTGGTGAAAGCACTTGCCCATAGTCCTTGGGGTGTTTTCAGTATTGCAGCGACGATTCCAATTGCATTGTTTATGGGCGTTTACATGCGTTTTATTCGCCCGGGACGTATTGCCGAAGTTTCTATTATCGGCTTCGTTTTAATGATGCTTGCCATTGTTTATGGTGGACAGGTTGCAGCAGATCCATACTGGGGTGAATTTTTCACTTTAACAGGAACACAGCTGACATGGTGTCTCATCATTTATGGATTTATCGCATCAGTTTTACCAGTCTGGTTATTGTTAGCACCACGTGATTATCTATCAACATTCCTTAAAATTGGTGTCATTCTTGGCTTGGCCGTTGGTATTGTGATTGCATTACCTGAACTAAAAATGCCGGCAGTGACTCATTTTATTGACGGTACTGGTCCTGTTTTCTCAGGTAGCTTATTTCCATTCCTATTTATTACTATTGCCTGTGGTGCCATTTCTGGTTTCCATGCGCTTGTATCAAGTGGTACAACACCAAAACTCGTTGATAACGAAGCTGACATTCGTGTGATTGGCTACGGCGGCATGCTCATGGAATCTTTCGTCGGTATTATGGCGATGATCTGTGCAACTGTCTTAGACCCGGGTGTGTACTTTGCAATTAATGCGCCTGCGGCTGTACTCGGTACAACTGTAGAATCTGCGGCAGAAGCTGTGCGGAATCTAGGATTTGTTGTTACGCCTGAAATGCTAACCGTGTTGGCTCAAGAAGTAGGTGAAAGCTCAATTCTTTCACGTACAGGTGGTGCACCTACCTTTGCGATTGGTATGGCACATATCATTTCGGAAATTTTTAATAGCCGTCAAATGATGGCGTTCTGGTACCACTTTGCGATTTTATTCGAAGCATTATTCATTTTAACTGCTGTCGATGCGGGTACTCGTGCTTGCCGTTTCATGGTTCAAGACACTGTGGGTATTGTTATTCCTGCGGTTAAATCTTCAAGCTCATTCTTTGGTAACTTGCTAGGTACTGCTGTTGCGGTAGGTGGATGGGGCTTCTTCGTCTATCAAGGTGTGATTGATCCATTAGGTGGTGTCAACTCACTCTGGCCTTTATTTGGTGTGGGTAACCAGATGTTGGCTTCAATGGCACTCATTTTGGGTACAGTTATTCTGTTTAAAATGAAAAAAGAAAAATATGTATGGGTAACGATTTTCCCAACAATTTTCCTATTCATTACCTGTATGACTGCGGGCTGGCAAAAGATTTTCCACGAAAATCCAAAGATTGGTTTCTTAGCACAAGCGAATAGATTTTCAGATGCGATTGCGCGTGGTGAAATTCTTAAACCAGCAAAAACACTTGAAGAAATGCAGACAATTGTGATGTCAAATCAAATCAACGCTGCACTTTGTGGCTTCTTTATGATCGTTGCGATTGTGATGGTGATTGCTGCGATTGGTATTGTGCGCCGTGCATTAGCAAGCCCGACACCAACTGCTCATGAAGCACCAGCTGTATATGCTGATCCGAAAGTGGTAACCCCACGAGGAGAGTAATGATGAATTTTAAATTTGCAAAAAATGGAACTGTCATTATTGCGAAAATTATTAAAATGACAGTGCTCTCGCAAAAAGAGCTATTACTTTCTCCAAAGAACTGGTCGCGCATTGCAACCTTGTGGCAACGTTTGCAGCAAAGCTTTCGACTGATGGTTGGCGTTCCAGACTATCAAACTTATCTGGAGCACATGAAAGCTCATCATCCTGATTTAACACCAATGGATGCGACGACTTTCTATCGTCATTGTGTTGATTCGAGATATCCATCGGCAGGTGGTAATTTAAAGAAATGTCCTTGTTAAGTTGAGATTAATAGTCAGCTAAAGAAACGGTATGTGGTTAAACCATGTACCGTTTTTCTTTTTTGGAAAACGAAAAAGAGTTTGCTTAAAGTCTGCTCATTTGTATTTTTTTCGATGGTAAATCACTTGTTTTGCTTTTGAAAAATGAATATTATGCTTTCCATTCTAGGTGTATAGCTCAGTTGGTTAGAGCGCTACGTTGACATCGTAGAGGTCTCCAGTTCGAGTCTGGATATACCTACCAAGATTTAAAGTCATATAAACTCGATAGCTTTATATGACTTAAAAAGCCCTAAACTATAATGGTTTAGGGCTTTTTTTATTGGTTTAATAAATTTCTTAACCGAGATCGCTTCTAAAAAAATAATAATTAAAAAGTAAATCCTTCTTTTTGTAAGACCAAGCTAAGGGAGTTAAAAATAATGATATCTAAGCTTTTGAATATAATTTCTTATTTGAATACATTGAAATAAAGCTTAATAAAATAGTTGAAATAAAATGTTTTAGTAAAATTTTTGACCAGTAATTACGTGAATAGTATTTTAAATTTTTTATTGGTCATAATTTAAAAAATACTAATTGGTAAATGTAAGCTATCAATTATAATCAATAAATTTACTTATTTTTTAATTATGTTATTATTCGCCCTCATTTTGGTAAGCCAAAATGGCTTATTAGGATGATTTTTTAAATTTATAAAATTGGAAACTTCATGTTAAATATAACTAAATATATAATAGCTTTAGCTTCAATATTCATGGTAACAACTAGTTATGCTGCTAGTGCTTTGGATGTATCGCCAATTTGTAAAAAAGTTGGTAAAGATCTAGATAGCTATATAAATAGAGGGGCGCATTGTTTAGAGTCAGAACCATTTGAAATTCCATTGACTGATGCAAAAGGATTAAATGTAGGTACTGCGAAAGTAGTTGCATATGTTTATTCTGATAATCCAAAAAATGCATTAACTTGGACATTCAAGTATAAACTGCGCACAAAAATTATAGGGCAAACTGGTGATTCTCTAAAAGTACGACCTGAGTTGTACTGTTATAACTGTACAACAAAGACTGTCTACGGCAATCCAATTAATTTAGTAAATGGTTTATCTTTAGAATCTACCACTACTTTCACCCCATCTAGCACTGAATTGGCTTCTTCAAATCCCTTATTTTTATCTCCAAGTGTATCTTTTCAAGTTGTCAAAGCGAACGCTTCATTTAATGATGCGGCAAGTTATGAACCAGGGATTTATAGTCCAGGTGTTCGCTGTGACATAGGTAAAGCTAAGGCAAATACGAAAGGATGTGTATATCCAGATGTACCTCCTGTTCTTACTACAATTAAAATTACTGATCCAGATGTAGATGAGTCTGCAAAGCATATTAAAGAAGCATTTGCGGCTGGACAGCCAGGTAAATTTATTGCAGGTTCAACCAATTCAGTTTTTCCTAGTTCAAGTGCATCTGCCTTAACTCGGTTACGAGATGCTCAAACTCGTAAAGATAATCGTGCCGAATCTGTAAAAATGTGCAAAGTCAAATATGGACCAACGGTCGGTTCAAAATGTTTCTTTACAGGTGATTCTGATGAAGTTGCAACTGATTGCGATTGTGATGAGTTCCCGTTTGCAGCTACTCATCAAGGCGGCACAGGTGCCTCAGTGAAAAAAATTGATGCATCTGATAACCGTAGAGCAGGTAGCCGCTTAGGGTCTTTCTTTAATACCGAACGCGTTTTAGATGGTGATAAGTTCTTTATTAATGTTGATTAATAATTAAAATTAGCGAAGTACCTCCTATTTGAGGTACTTCTAGGATCTATATTTATGCAAAAAAAACTTCCAATACCAGATAACTTACCAAATCATTTAACGGACATTTTTTATCATATCAATATAAATTTGCCTAAAGGTGATTTAAAAGAAACTGTAGAGCTGGATAAAGCAATAAATCAAGTTAACGCAAGTGATGTATATGCTTTACAGGATTATCCTCTGCATAATTTATCTGAATATGCGGGTTGGGCTCTTAACTCAGAAACAACTCAATCTGCAAGTAAAGATAGCCCTTTATTAATTACTCATTGGTACTATTGGGGACAACAGCTTTATAGATCTATTAATCCGTATAAATTAGATCTAAAAGCTCCAAGTTTGTTAGAAATTCCTGCCTATACAAAATTACCAGAGTCTTTAGATTCAGTGGTTGCTGAACAAGATGAAAGATTAGATCTTTCTGATACTGAGGCTAAAAAGATTACTGGTTCTATTCCTGCCATGCATGGTGTTATCCCAAAGGGCAGTATATTTAAACAAGGCGATGTGATTCTAAAAAAAGATGAGAAACTGACTCCTGAAAAATTAATTGTTTTAAGACGAGCTGGAATCAAAGAATTATCTATATATAAAAATCCCAGAATTCTCATTGTAAGTATGCATTCTTTTGATAAAGAAGAAATGAGTGAGGAAAGTCTGTATGTTAAAAATGTCTTGAAAACATGGGGCTACAAGCAGGTAGAAATCAAATCACTCAAACCTGAACGTTTTGATGCTGCATTTAATAATCTTAGAAAAGATAATGATCTAGCTTTAGATGACTCATTAACGACAAGCAGGGACGATTATATAAAATTCTTTGAAGAACAAACTTCAAACTTTGATGTCATTATTTGCTGCACATATCAAAATAATCGTTCTTCTTTATTCCAGCTTGAAAAACTTCCAATTTTTGATCAAAGCAGCATGTCATCAGCCTTGAATACACGTTGTATGCCAGCTAATGAAATTAAAATTCTTAAAGGACAAGATAGGACTCCACCTAGTCGTGAGACTGTGCAGATATATGATGAAAGCGGTAATCATAAAGGTATGCGTGTAGTCGTTACAGAAGACAAAGCGACTATTATTAATTTACCGGGTGACATCCAAGATATTGCGATTCTAATGCATACTTTTGTGAAATACATTTTGAATAAGCACATCTCAGACTTTTTTGATCATGCTTACTTTAAAGGTAAAACTGACATAGAAATTGTTCCTGATGTGACAAATAGAAAGTTGTTATGGGGGTGTTATAAGGCTCAAGAAAATGGGGAATATGTATTAGAAATTATTGAGCAACAACAGTCATATCAGATAGAGCCATTTGTTAAAGCGAATTGTATTGTGATAGTACCTTTTCAAGAGCAGACAATTGCAAAAGGCACTGATTTATATTTTATGAAAATAGGTTAAGTCTAATTTCTATTTATAATTTAATTGAGCGGTGTAACCTTTAAACTTGTTAAAAGGTTACAACCTATAAAGTTATAGCTGCCAACCCCCCACCTTTATAAACCCCTCTTAAACAATAACCAACTCATTATTTATCCTTACTTTTTAATGATCTAATTTAAAACAAATGTCATTTTGTGTGCTTGACTGCAATAGGGCAGAGCACTATCCTTTGCCTGCTGGCCACATTGCCAGCCGGCTTTGACAGGCTGAATATTATCTCCCGCATCAGAGTTATTTCTTCTGAGGAATAGTCTTGTGTGGTAGCTACTCGTCCCTTTCCCGTAGCGGTAGGACGGGAGAGGGACACCTTCGGGTGTGCTAGTTTGAGATAATACTAGTCTGTCAACCTTCTTCCGTTCTGCCACCATAATTCTATAAATGTCTGGCAGAACTCCCAATAAAAAGGAGTTGGCTTTGCACATTCTTAATTTCTTGGCAGCGACTGCCAAAAGCTATAACGACACAACTTAAAAATTTAAAGCAGCTTGATGCCCTTTAGGGTTTTCAGGCTTTAAGTCATTACGGCTCAAAAAAACTTGCATTAACAATAAAACTTGAGATGTGCCAAGCACAGTCTTACGGCTTTGCTATGCCATTTTTCTCCCAAAAAAGTATCTAGTTTAGAAACAACAAGAATTTATAACGGTAAAAAATATGCCAAATTTAGTTCTCTCAACACGTGCGATCCAAATTATTAATACATCGATTCATTTGTTTCATCATCACGGATTTCATACCGTGGGCATCGACCGAATCGTGAAAGAGTCTCACACTCCAAAAGCAACTTTTTATAACTACTTTCACTCTAAAGAGCGATTTATTGAAATCTGTTTGATCGTGCAAAAAGAACGCTTAAAAGAAAAAGTAGTCTCAATTGTTGGGTACGATCAAAGTACAAACGTGAAGGATAAACTTAAGAAAATTTATTTCTTACATAGCGATGTAGAAGGGCCGTACTATTTGATATTTAAAGCAATTTTTGAAACGAAACTCAGCTACCCAAAAGCCTATATCACCGCAGTGAGGTATAGAACGTGGCTCATCAATGAAATTTATAGCCAGCTTAGAACATTTAAAAATGATGCGACTTTTCAGGATGCCAAATTATTTTTATATATGATCGAAGGCGCAATCATTCAGCTTTTAAGCTCGGAGGCGGCAATTGAACGGGAAAAGGTGCTGGATTGTTTTTTGGCGGGGTTGGTTTTTAGCTAATGAAAACCAATAGCTCTATGAGATCGAAAAGTTCTAAGCTATAAAGCTTCAGTAATAGACTGAAAATGTTGTTTTAACGTGTTTAAGAAAAGCTGAACCTTTTTTGGAATTTTTGATCCATAGGGCGTGGTTGCATAAAAATGAAGTTTTGTAGAAAAAATGTCTTGAGAGCAATTAATTATCACTCCCTCATCTTCATATTTTTTAGCCAAAAAATCCGGAATATATAAAATACCTTTATTTTTCTTACATAGATCCAAAAGTATTTCTATATTATTGCAGATTAGTTGAGGCGTCGAATTAATGATTTTATTTTCTAAGTCTGTTCTTGAATATAAAAATATATTATGTTTTCTTAATTCTTCTATACTTTTAGGTTTTCCATATTTTTTTAAAAAGGCAGCTGTTGCATAGAAGTTTCTTTTATAGCTATTTAGAATAAAAATATTTTCTTCTCTAACTTCCTCTTCAATTTTTAAAATAATGTCAAATTTATGTTCATTTATACCTAGTGCTTTTTCGGAAAATAATAAATCAATCTCGATATTAGGATATTGAATTAAGAAATTAGAAATAATATCTGAAAAGCAAGTTTGAATAAAAGCATGTGGAGCACTAACTTTTAATATACCCTCTGGGTACTTTTGGTCATAGATGAAGTCATTGGCAGCCAAATCTAACTCTTTAACAATAACTTTACAACGCTGATAAAACTTCTCTCCTGAGCGGGTGAGGTCCATCTTTCGGGTGTTACGCGTAAACAATGATGTACTGAATAAACTTTCTAGATAAAAAATTCTTTTAGAGACTTGATCTCGAGTAATACCTAAATTTCTAGAGGCATTACTAAAATTTCCATTCTCTACGACACTAATGAAAGTATAAATACAGTCTAGTTTATCCATTAAATTTTGAAAGGCTAACTTGGCGTGTCGCTAAACTATATTATGATCTTTTACTTATCAATCATTGTATCTTTTGAGGATACAGTTTGTATTTAAATAGGTATCTAGTAGTTTACGTTTATTTTTGATTTTATATATATTGTCTTTTATTTGGATTACTTGGTGGTTTATAAAAATATATAGGTGGTATTTTAAAATTAAAAAATTTTATCTGGTTTTAAAAAATTATTTTTAAGAGACTGGTTTTATATTAAATACATCGTTTTATTAATACTGGGGTGGATTTTTATAAATGATTAGAAATAAAGAATATCAATGAGGTAAAGAAATGAGTGACTTGATTAATAATAATCCAGTATGGGTTAAAAAGATTTTATCAATTCATGGATTGCTTCCACTTCTTCGAGTTGCATTAGTTTCAGCCTATTTGGTTGGTGGAATTAATAAGTTCATCGGTTTTCATGCGGCTATTGAGGAGCAAGCAAGTTTTGGTTTGCAACCGGCTTGGCTCTGGGCAGCCGCAGCGATTGTGATTGAAATTGTGGGTTCGCTCTTGGTTATTTTTAATCGTTTTGTCTGGTTAGGAGCAGGGGCTTTAGGCTGCTTAACCGCAATAGCGATGCTAGTTGCCAACGACTTTTGGAATCATACAGGTCCTGCATTTTTTAGTACGTTTAATAGTTTTTTCGAACACCTCGGTCTTATCGCTGCTCTGGTGATGGTCACTATTCTTTCTAATCAACAACCAAACAAACAATAAGCTACAGCATCTAATTCTAATAGGAGTCTTTTATGCGTAAATCATTATCAGCTTTGCTTTTAAGCACAATGCTAGTGGGCGCCAATGTTGCCATTGTTCCTCAGGTTTTAGCCAAGACAACAACGAGTGTAAAAAGTGAAGCACCCGGCGTAGCTCCTCAATACGATACAACACATGTGTATGTTAACCCCGAAGACTTCGATAAATTTACCGATAGCTTAGTAGCAACATTTGGGGGAACTAAATCTAAACAAGGCGTTTTTCAGGTCACTCCAACACCAAGCCAGACCATTTCCCAACTTGTATTGACCCCAGTAGGAACATTGTCTGTATTCGGCTTTAAAACACCAGTTCCACATCCTTTTGGCTTGGAAAGAACAGGCTATTTAGTCAAAGATATGGATGCGGCAGTGCAGTCTGCTAAAGCGAATGGCGCCGATGTCATTGTTGAGACATTTCCAGATCCGATCGGGCGTGATGCAGTCATTCAATGGCCGGGTGGCGTGAATATGCAACTTTATTGGCACACCACTAAACCGAGCTATAACAAACTAGAAACTGTGCCAGAAAATCGTATTTATATTTCAAAACAAAGTGCGGATTCTTTTGTTAAAAAATTCGTCAATTTCTCACACGGTAAAGTGGTTTCAGACAATCCTAAAGCGGCTGGTGTAGAAATTGGACGCCCAAATGAAACCTATAGACGTATTCGCGTGGAATCTGATTTCGGCAAAATGACAGTGTTGGTTACCGATGGTCATCTTCCTTACCCATATGGGCATGATATGACGGGTTATGAAGTCAAAAACTTATCTGAGACTTTAGATAAAGCGACAAAATCTGGTGCGACAGTCTTGGTGAATGCCTATAAAACAGATGGTCGCGAGGCCGCGATGGTACAGTTCCCGGGTGGTTATATTGCTGAAATTCATGCCGCTACAAAGTAATTTATTGCCTTAATGATTGATAAAACAACACTCATATTGCTTAAGGGCAATGTGGGTGTAAACGACTAAGTCTTTGCAATGACCTATTGATTACCGTGGAAAACTAGATGGCCCAGCATATTTCTAAAGATAGAAAATATCGAATTAAGTGCTCAGAAACTTACCGTAAAATAATTAAAATAAGTTTATTGCTGACGGGGAGTTTATTTTTTTATGAAGTTACTCATGCGGAAAATGAAGCTTCAAATACAAATGCATGTCCAACTCGTCCAAAAATCTCAACGAATCGCTGGCAGGAAAATTGGGATGTTTTAAAAAATCCATGTGTGCCAAAGAAAATAGGTGATGATTTTAAATATATACCTTTTGGTGATAATAATTATTTATCACTAGGGGCAAATATTCGCGAGCGTTTTGAAGTCAATAATAATGCGAGATTTGGTAGCGGAAATAATCAAGCCGATCGCTATTTAATTCAAAGATTACAAGTTCATGCCGATGCACGTATAGGTGATCATTTACAATTATTTACTCAGCTCAGTGATGCGCGAGCGTTTGATAAAAAGAATATTAGCAGTACCGATCAAAATAGACTTGATGTAGAACAAGCCTTTATTGCGTGGGTGAGTCCTTTAAATAATGGAACTTTTAAGTTTAGAGTTGGGCGTCAAGAGATGGCTTTTGACTTGCAGCGCTTTATTTCGAATCGCGAAGGGCCAAACGTTAGACAAGCTTTTGATGGCATTTGGTCTGGTTATGAATATGGCGATTGGAGAGTTTTAGGTTATCTCACTAGACCTGTTCAGATTGAAAAAGATTCAACTTTTAATGACCACTCGAAAAGCGATTTAAGTTTTAGCGGCTTTCGTGTAGATAAACAAAATGTATGGGGCGGTGAGTTATCTGGTTATTACTCACGTTATGAACGCGATAACGCATCTTTTACAAGCGTTAAGGGAAATGAGATTCGAGACTTATATGATGCTCGTCATATGGGTAAAAAGAATAATATTGATTGGGATGTTGAAGGCATGCTGCAACATGGAAAGATTGGTGGACAAACTATTCAGGCATGGGGACTCAGTAGCATTACAGGGTACACATTTGCTGAACAAGCTTGGTCACCACGTTTAGGCGTCCAGTTTGATATAGCCACAGGCGATAAAAGCGCCAATGATAATGAGCTCAATACCTTTAACCAACTCTTTGCAAATGGCTCATACTTTACTTTGGCGGGTTATAGTGGCTACAGCAATATCATTCACATCAAACCATCTCTTACACTTAAGCCTTCCGATAAACTCACCCTATTAACCGCATTAGGTTTTCAATGGCGTGAAACCACCAATGATGCAGTTTATTTCCAAGGCAATAACAGCATGGCGAACACAGCAGGACAAGGTTCAAGCTGGACGGGAGCATATATTCAACTAAGAGCAGATCAAAAAATAAATTCTAATCTGTCTGTTGCTGCCGAAGGAGTACACTTTGAAGTCGGAGACACGATTAAGAGAGCTGGAGGTAAAGACTCAAATTATCTGGGTGTTGAACTTAAATATGGATGGTAAATCGAGAAGAGAAAAAATATGGGCACAGATTTAAAGCAAACAAAAATTGGCTATTATCAAAATCTAGATATTGAACTGGTGACTTGGGACTGCACCTCGGCTGAGGTTGAACTTTCCTGTGCTTGTATTTTTGAACATGAAATGAATAACCGTTCTTTTTCTGGCGGTTTAGCACATTTAGATGAAGCACTAAATGGAAGGTTAAATGAAATACGGAAAAATAATTGGTTCAGTGCGAAATTGAACGATACTCTTTTAATAAATCAAACGCCATCGACCATACAAGCCTCTAAAGTTTTACTGATAGGAATGGGCGCTCCAGAAGAGTTTACGTTAGAGAGAATCAAGACCGCGATAAAAACTGTTGTAAAGACAACGCATCAACTGGAACTGAAAAGTGTGGCATTTGCCCCTAGTATTTTAGATACAGGTCTGAATCCTCCCTCTGGTTTAAATGAAGTAATGCTGCAAGCTCTCAAAGAGGAACTAGACCGACATCATCAGCTTCATTTGCAAAATTTAGTCAAAAAATCTGAAATTGAAAGATGGGTTTTTGATGCGGGTTTTCAAAATTATGAGGCGAAGGCCGAGCAATATATAAAGTCTTTTTCTAAAATTTTTTATAGCTAATATTTCAACTTATCAATAAACAACTTGTTTATTAAACATGACTCATATAATAAATGGGAACACAACAAGCATCTCTATAGCTTGATCTAGGAGGTCGTTATTTGAAGTTATTTATTATTATATTCATAGTCATTTTTTCTAGTATTGGGCTCATTTGTTTAATCGCACTACTCAGAAATTTAAAAAATTATTCACCATCTGGTGAGCATGATCATTCATCTACTTCAACACATCATTTTCACGATAATAGTCCGAGTCATCATCATAGCTCTAGTTATTCAAATGACTGTTCATCATCATCTTCAGATTCAGGCGGATGTGATGGCGGTGGTGGCGGGGGAGATTAAAAAAAGCCCTTTTATGCAAAGGGCTTTTTTATGATTTAAGGTAAATCGAACCAGATAAATTGACTGTCTTCAGTTGCGTGAATTGTCGCTTTATCTTCAAAAACTAAAGCATCACCTGCTTTAACTTCTTGATCGCCAATGCGAACTACACCCGAAATCACATGCACATAGTTCACTTTTTTAACCGTATCAACCGTTAACTCATGTCCTTTTTCCAATACTGCAGATTTTACTTCTGCATTTTGGCGAATATGCATTGGTGCATTTGCATCAGGTCCTGCAATTAAATGCCATTTGTTTGGATCTTTACGTGGGTCAAGATTAATTTGCTGGTAATTAGGCTCTGCATCTCTTTCATCAGGAATAATCCAGATTTGTAGTAAATGTACAGGCGTATCAGTGTTGTTGATTTCACTGTGGGCAACACCTGTGCCGGCACTCATAAGTTGCCATTCACCTGCTTTAATCTGGCCTTCATTTCCCATGGTGTCGCGATGTGAAATTGCACCATCTAGCACACAAGTTAAGATTTCCATGTTGTCATGGGAGTGCGTACCAAAACCATTATGCGCATCAATCTGGTCGTCATTAATTACACGTAGAGCGCTTACACCCATATATTTAGGGTCGTACCAACTACCAAATGAAAAGCTGTGATAAGACTCTAACCAGCCTGCTTTTACATGACCTCGATCTTCACTACGATGTAGATAAGCATTCATGATCTAATCTCCCAAATTTTTATTTATCTCTTGAGAAATATAGTAATGTTCTATGTGGGCTAAAAAATAGGTTAACTGCAACATGTCGTTGCATAATTGATATGGTCGTATAGTTTTATATTTATAGATCTATGTTGACTCATAAAAAAACCTGCACAAGGCAGGTTTTATTCAAATGATTGCTGATCTTAATTCGCTAAATCAAGGTCATCATATTCATTCAAGGTCTTACCTTGCTGAATATGTTTTTGATAATGTTGAGCACGGAGTATGTCTAGTTCTGAACTTGATACGCCATCTCTCCAATACCCAGCAATACGCACGTCATTTTTATTAAACTGTTTGTCTTCTAGAAAAAACTGGCGTAAAGCTCTGGCTTCTTTGCGTTCGCAAGCCGCCCAAATCGTAATATTGTCATAAGTTTTTAGCGCAAATGCTGCTTTTAAAAGAAGACCTTTTTGTGGCGTGTGATGTTCTTTATGGAACGAATGAATTTTGACGTGGTCATGACGGGGTAATTGGCTAGCAATATCTTTTTCAAAACTCTCAATGAAAATATCAGCACTTACGCCATTTTCCCATTCATTCAATATTGAATATAACGCAGGTACAGCCGTATCGTCGGCAAACATGACCACATGTTTTTTATGTATGAAATTGGGAATGAAATGAGGACGGGGGCCAATAAGCCCGATTTTTGTACCCACTTGAGCTGAATTAAGCCATTCCATTGCTGGGCTTAAATCTTCATGTTTAACAAAATCAATTTCGATTTGAGTGTTTACAGGATTGAACGAACGGACCGTATAGACGCGTGAGATGGGTTGTCCATCTGGCGGATTACTCACAATTAACCGAATTGCCAAATTGGGAGCTTGCCAAAGCTCTGGCTGTAATGTGTTGATTTTTCCTTGAATTCTGACAATGGACGGATACGGCGTATGGATCGAGACGATAGTCATCTCAAGCTGTTCCATATCTTGTAAATGGTCTTTTTCTTTTAGTAACTCGCCATATTCTTGTTTCGATTTTTCTGCAATTTTTGTCATACATATAACCCAAGCTTCATGATTACTATAGAGCGTAATAATTGATATAGATGTAGTCTCTCTATTCATTACGATAACTAAGTTAGCCCTAAATGTAAATAATAATCATTATTAATTGTGGTTTTTAGTTCATAAATATAGACCTCTAAACGATTAGACCTAAGGTTAAAAATTATCTTATTGTTTTGATATTTATGATTTTTCATAAATGACTTTTAAAACGAGAAAATTGATATTTCTCTTAATATTAATTGTAAATGATTATCATTTGTATTATTGTGCTGGGATATCTATTATTCGAACAAACAGCGATAAAGACGACATTTTTATAACTTTGTTTTGAATATTAGGTTGGGTGGTATTGCATAAAGAATAGGGTGAGGACCAAGATAAATGCTAAAAGATTTGAGTCAAAATTTAGGGCAAATGAATGATAAAAATAACAACGTAGAAAATTTCTTAAAGCAAATTTATGAAAATATTTTTGATCAAAATTCCAATCGAACAGCACTTATTTTTGAAGACCGTAGCATTAGTTATGCTGAGGTAGGGACTCAGGTCGCCAAAGTTATGTATGCGCTAAAAAAGCAAGATTTGGCGACAGGGTCAGTGGTTGCAATTTGTTTGAGAAAAAGTCCTGAGCATATTTATACCGCTTTGGCATGTGCGCTCACAGGCATCATTTGGTTACCTGTAGATATGGATTCTCCGCCGTCGAGACTGAACTATTTATTGACGAATAGTCGGGCAGATGTTGTGGTAAGTGACTTATCCATTGCTGGTGTTCAAAACCTAAATATTAATGAAATTTTATCGGCTACAACTGAGTATGAACCGAGCTTTAATGCCGAAATCAACCGTCTTCCGGCGTATTATTTATATACTTCGGGAAGTACAGGAACTCCGAAATGTGTGGTCCTAAATAATCAAGCCACAGAAAACACGCTACAACAAACAATCTCGGAATGGAGAATTACTGCGGACGATGTGATTATGGCGGTAACACCGTTTCATCATGATATGTCGGTATTTGATGTTTTTGCTTCAATGGCAGTGGGTGCAACTTTGGTGGTGCCATCCTTTGAGCAAAGTAAAAATGCTGTTGTCTGGGCCAATTTAGTAGATCGCTACAAGGTTACGCTTTGGAGCAGTGTGCCTGCCATTGTCGATATGCTGTTCAGTGTAGCTCAAAAAGAACAATTACAGTCTTTGCGTTTAATTGCCCAAGGCGGCGACTATATCAAACCTTCACTTATAGCAAAGTTAAAAGAACAATTGCCTAACGCTCGTTTATTTTCATTAGGTGGGCCTACCGAGACCACAATTTGGAGTATATGGCATGAAATAAATGAGCAAGATCAGGAAATTATTCCGTATGGAAAAGCTTTAGAAAATAACCATTATTTTATTTTGGATGAAAATCTAAAGCCTTGCCAAATGGGCGAGGTCGGTACGATGTATATGTCCGGCCTGAATTTATCAAATGGTTATTTACTTGATGGGGAAATTAATTATAAAGATTTCGTTGAAATTCAAGTGAGTGAAAATGAAACTCAAACTGCTTTTCGCATGAGTGATCAAGGATATTTTAGGGAAGATGGAAATATTATTTTTGCTGGACGTGAGGAAGGTTATTTAAAAATAAAAGGCGTGAGAATCTCTGCGGCCGAGGTTGAAAATGCTTTAACGAAGAACCCGTATATTCATAACTGTGTCGTAGTAAGTTGTGTACATCCAACGACTGAAACTCAAGAGTTAGTCGCCGTTTATACTCTAGAAAATAAATACAAAACTACTCGCTTAAATAGCCCAGAATTAAAGAACTTTTTAAAAGTGCATTTGCCAAGTTCACATATTCCTTCGAAATATTTGGGCATCGAAACCATACCTTTGACCCGAAATGGAAAAATTGATCGTAAAGCTGTGCAAGAAATCGCTCAGGGGAAAATTTATGTATCTTCTACGTTGTCTACAAATTCCACTAAGACACTGTCATCAGTTGCTGAGGTGGGAGATTCGGTCTTATCGGTTTTCCGTGAATGCATAGCTGACAGCCAAGCTGAAAGAATGGATATTTTTTATAGAAGTGAAATATTAGCGATAGGAATTCGTCCGAAACAACTCATGAGTATTGCTCAGAAACTTTCTCAGAAGCTCAATACAGAAATTGATTTTTATACACTCATTAGCTGCAAAACAATTCAGGATGTGGTGAATAAAGTAGAGCAGCAAATAAAATAGAAAAATTGAAATGTGCTTAAAAGCCGAGTTGAGCCGTTTGCTTTTAAGCACATGGTTGGTTTTAGGACAACTAGATTTGAGCTAAGGTTGCCTTAATTTTTTCACAGATACTTTGCACTGTTGTAGTCGGGAAGCGGTGGGCTTGATACGTAATGATCATGCTTAACTGATGTTGTCCATCAATCACATTTTCCATAATTTCAAAATGTAACCCGAACATCGATTCATCACGTTCCGGCAAAATCTGGCGATAAGGAAGGTCTTGTCCCTGAGGTGTTTTGAGCGCGCCGTTTAAAGCGTTATTTGAATGGATATGAACAAACACATCAAATAACAGTCCGTCATCAGCGCTCATTCCTAATGCATTTTGTATATGGTTGATGGGAATATCTGCATAGGCCATCGATGTATTAATCATTGTGCTGATATTGTGGAGCAATGATTGGAATGAATCTGAAGGGCTAAACTGTGTGCGATGCGCCACCATTGTCGTAAAGTAACCTACCGTATCAAAAAACTCAGGATCAGTTCGTCCAGAAGCAGAAGTACCAATCACAATATCTTTTAAATTACCTTGTTGCTGTAACGCATTGGCGATAGCAGTATAGATAACCGCGAAAATAGAAGAGCTGTGTTGTCTAGAAAATGCGAGGAGCTTTTCATACATTTCTGGTGCAAATTTAAGTTCGAGCCATTGGACTGGAGGTTTTTCCTTTTCAGCATTTAATTCATTTTCTGAAATAGGGAGACTTAGACCTTTGGTTGCTCCTGTTAGCAGGTTAGTCCAATAATTTAGATGGTCTTGGTTGATCCCTTGCTTTTGCTGGAGTAAAGAAAAATCAAGAATAGATTGGGCAGGTGCCTTCCAATTTGGTGCTTGAGCATTTGAGCGAGCAAGATAAGCATGCGCAAGGTCAGCCATAATGGTATTTAAAGACCATTCATCAATTACCATGTGGTGAACTAAAAACGATAGAGTTTGGCGACCTTTGGCATTTCGAATTAAACGAATTCTTAAGGGAAGTTCACGGGTTAAATCAAATTTATATGAAGCTTCACTGGCAAGCGTTGCATCTTTACTTTCGGCACTGTTCCAAAACCATTTGAATTGTTTAACTTCAGACGTAGGAACAACCTGCTGATAGGTTTGACCATTGGCGCTATTAAAAATTGTGCGTAAACCTGCATGGCGCTCAATAATATCTGTAAAGGCTTGCAAGAAAATAACTTCATTAATTTCTTCAAGGAATTCTACGGCAAATGGCAAGTTATAAATTGGACTAAAATCGAACGCAGAATAAGCTTGCCACAGGAAATCTTGAGCTAAAGTAAGCGGGGCTTTATCGACACTTTGTAAGGTGGATTTTTCAGTTTTTGCAGATTTAACGAAAGCATATTGGGCTAAGTCAGCAGCAGATGGAGATTTAAAGAAATCATTAAATTGAATCTCAATTCCATGTTTATTGAGTAGATTTCCAATAATTCGTGTTGCTAATAGTGAATGGCCGCCAAAATCAAAAAAGTCATCATGTTGGCTCATTTCTGGTTCAGCAAGGGTATTTCGGAACTCTTCTAAAATAATTTCTGAAACATAAGTTTGGTTAGGTTGTTGTGGCGTTTTTGCGAAACTTGTATCTAGATGATGTGAGATATCAATTTCCGTCAGTACCAATGGCATATTATTGGGTGAATATTGTTGATATCTATTTTGTATGGCCTGAATGAAATCTGACTTTTGATAGCTTTCATCAAGAATAGGATGGAGCGCTAAAATAAGAAAATAGTCTTGTTCAGTTTCTATGAGATTTGTAAGAAAAGGGGGATGAAATTCTGCATTCCATGCTTGGGCTTTTAAGGTAGCTACCTGCTCAAATACTTGTTCTGTATTGCTCTTTTTTAATTCTAGGCAAGCTGAATGATCATCAAATGGATATTTATATAAATCGCCTTCGTCACTAAATGTATAACGGACATTTAAGTCAGGCGTAGTTTTAATAATGTCTTGAATTGCTTTAATCAGCAGTTGAATGTCTAAACCTTGATTAACTTTCCACAGATTAAAACGTCGATTAACTTGTTCAGGCTGCTGTAATTGCAACATCCAGATATGTTCTTCGTAATCAGTAACCGAAAGGAGAGAGGGCGATTTGGAAAATTGTTCCAACATAAATGAATCCTGGTTTATCAAATGGCTATTTTCATCAATTTTTATTTCGCAAATTTTTTACATTAGATTAAATTTCATATAATTCATAATGTTATAGATTTGCTTGTTTGCAAAAATTGACCTTTTTCTAATGAGTTGATGTCCACATGAACTGTACTGATGTAACAGTAGGGTTACATTTTACCTTTAAACATACTATAATTGATTCTCATTTACATCAAGATTATTATTTGCAAGAAGATGATGCCAATTGAGAAGGACGAATTTTTAAAATAGAAAATAAATAATAAGTAATTGATTAATATTTATTTAATTCGAAATTGGTTCGGCAAAAATAATTTAAAGATGAAAAAAACGATCCTCAGAATAGGGCTGTGATTGTGCCTATTCAAAAGGAACTGATTCTGTTGTCTCGATAAAATTGAGGAATTTTCATGAGAATATTCAATCATGAAAGGTTAATAAGCCCATCAAATCTTGAACAAATTTTCTCTCGCTTTGTTTGGATGGGACTAAATTTGCAATTTGTATCGGCTTTATTACGCTCAAGTGGGGCACGCCACTGATGCGATTCGGCTTATTTTTTATTTTTATCCTTTTATGTATTTGCTCGTTATTGCTCGGGGCTGAGCCAATACAGTGGTCTAACTTATTTTCTTTTTCTCATGAGAGTTGGCTCACTCTTACAGCCAGCCGTATCCCTCGTTTAATCACTATTGTGCTTACCGGTATCGGGTTGGCGGTATGTGGTGTCATCTTGCAGCATATTGTGCGTAACAAGTTTGTTGAACCAGAAACTTCGGGCGGTTTAGATGCTGCCAAGCTAGGAATTTTAGTGTCGTTAACTTTAGTTCCGGTAACCAGCACGTTGAGTAAAATGATATTTGCGATCATTTTTTGTTTTATTGCCAGCTTAATTTATATCGCAATTATCCGCCGGATCCGTTTTAGAAATACGGTTTTAGTACCGGTTATTGGTTTGATGTACGGCAGTGTACTGAGTGCCTTAGCTGAGTTTTATGCCTATCGCTTTAATATTTTACAAAGTATGCAAGGGTGGCTTTTAGGAGATTTTTCAAAAATTGTCCAAGGCCACTATGAAGTTATTTACATTATTTTTCCGATAGTTGTCCTGACTTATCTTTTTGCACACCGCTTTACCGTGATTGGTATGGGTGAAGAGATGGCTTCTAGCTTGGGACTTAGTTATGCAGCTATAGCCGCCATTGGTTTAATACTGGTTGCCATTACAGTTTCAACCACAGTAATTACTGTTGGTGCCATTCCTTTTGTCGGGCTCGTGGTCCCCAATTTGGTCGCACTGAAATACGGAGAAAACTTAGCTAAAACCTTGCCCATTGTGGCTTTGGGTGGGGCATCACTATTACTGGTTTGCGACATTCTTGGTCGCTCGATTATTTACCCATTTGAAGTGCCAATTGGACTTACCGCAGGTGGTGTGGGGGGAATTATTTTCCTCATCCTCATTTTGAGGGAATTCAGATAATGCGTATTACAAAGCTATGGACGATTTATCTAATTGTCATCTGCCTAGCAATAAGTTTTTTATTTTTAAACTCAGGGTTAGATTTTGATTACGTCATTCCTAATCGACTTCTGCGTCTTGCCACGATTGTGATAGCCGGTATTTGTGTTGCTTTTTCCTCGATTGTTTTTCAAACACTGGTCGGTAATCGTATTTTGACCCCTTCCATTATGGGCTATGAAGCGATTTATCTCTTATGGCAAGTTTTGTTGTTGTTTTTTTGGGGAACGCATGGATTAAGCCAGTTAGGGGTAAATGGTAATTTCTTTATCTCAATCGTTTTAATGCTGCTTTATTCGTGGGTAATCCATAAGTGGTTATTGCCATATGGCAGAAATGATGTGTTTCTCCTGTTGCTTTTAGGTTTAGTCCTTACGATGGTCGTCGGGACGGTTACTCAATTTATTCAACTCAAAATTAATCCTGGTGAATTTTCTGTTTTCCAAGGCCTTAGCTATGCTTCGTTTAATCGCTCTCAACCAGAAACTTTATTTTATGCCAGTGTAGTCGTAGTCATTGTTCTATTCCTCGGTAGAAAAGCACTCCCTGTTTTGGATGTTCTGGTTTTAGGGCGTGAGCAAGCCATTTCATTAGGCATTCATCATCACCGTTATGTCAGTTTCTATTTAGCTCTAATCGCTATTTTGGTTGCGGTATCTACCAGTCTCATTGGCCCGACAGTATTTATGGGCGTATTCATTGCCAACATTACTTATGCACTAGCAAGAAGTTATAAGCATAAATTAACGCTGCCCATGGGCTGTGCCATCACGATTGCCATATTTATTGCTGCTCAAATTTTAGTTGAGCACGTTTTTAATTACAAAACGACCGTCAGCATTTTGGTCAATCTGGTATGTGGCATTTATTTCCTTGCGCTGACGGTTCGTACCCGAGGTGTTGCATGATTCATGTCAAGAATATCAATAAGTCATATGGAAATAAGCCAGTACTGACTGACGTAAATGTTGAATTTCCTACAGGTCAGGTGACATCACTCATTGGTCCAAATGGAGCTGGAAAATCGACTTTGCTCATGATGATGGCACGTTTAATTGAGCCAGATAAAGGCGAGATTTTTCTTAATCATCAAAATATTGCGGATATTAAAACCGCTGTTTACGCCAAGCATGTCGCGACTTTACGTCAAGCACCCGGCTTTAATTTGCGCTTAACCGTAGAAGAGCTGGTTTCATTTGGACGCTTTCCCTATAGCCGTGGTGTTTTAACCGAGCAAGATCGTCAGGTGGTTGATGAGGCGATTGAGTTTCTTTCTTTAGAGCCGCTGCGCAAATCTTACATCGATGAAATTAGTGGTGGCCAAAGGCAAATGGCCTTTTTGGCGATGACGATCGCACAGCAAACAGACGTACTTTTATTAGACGAACCCTTAAATAACCTTGATATGAAACATGCCGTTCAAATTATGCGCGCACTCAGGCGCTTATGCGATGAACAAGGGCGCACTGTGATTTTAGTCATTCATGACATCAATTTTGCCACGAATTATTCGGATCATATTGTCGCGCTGAAGAACGGCAAGCTTCATTTCAGTGGGTTAACCGAACAAGTGATTACAGAGGCGCAATTAAATGATCTGTACGAGCTTGATTTTGAAATTACATACAGTGAGCGTGGCTGTATGTGTAATTACTTCAACTCATCTGGAGCTTGAATACATATGAACTGGAAGAAAAAGTATGGGGGAGTAGCCCTCATCATAGCGGCAGCTGTCACTCTACAAGCATGTGATCAAAAAGTTGCAGATACCACTCAAGCTTCTCAGAAGCTCGCAGAACCGATTACGGTGAAACATGCGCTTGGAACTACGGTGATAGATCATTTACCGCAACGCGTTGCCGTACTTGATATGAATGAAGCTGACTTTCTAGATCAACTCAATGTCCCGATTATGGGAATGCCAAAAGATTATGTTCCACACTTTTTGGAAAAATATAAAAAAGATACACAAATTCAGGATTTGGGTGCAATTGTGCAGCCCAACATGGAAAGAATATATGCATTAAAACCAGACTTGATTTTGATGACGCCATTACACGTTAATCAGTATCAGGAACTGTCAAAAATTGCCCCGACCATTCATTACGATATTAACTTCAACAATAGTGAGAGTAATCATATTGGTTTGGTTAAAGACCATATGATGACCTTAGGAAAAATATTTAATAAAGAAGATTTAGCCCGCCAGAAAGTTTCTGAACTCGATGAACAGTTGAAGCAAGTACAAGCCGTAACGGCCAATCGCCCAGAAAGAGCGTTAGTCGTTCTTCATAACAATGGGGCATTTAGTAATTTTGGTATTCAGTCACGCTATGGCTTTATTTTTAATGCTTTTGGGGTAAAGCCTGCAAGTGGTGTGATGGATACAAGTCTACATGGGCAACCTATTTCGAGTGAATTCATCAAAAAAGCGGACCCAGATATTCTCTATATCGTGGACCGAACTGCTGTGATGGAACATCGCTCAAAAATTAATGCTGCCAGTGTTGAAAATCCATTATTACGTCAAACCAAAGCATGGAAAAACGGTCGTGTCATTTTTGTCGATGCCGATGCGTGGTACACCACGGCTGCAAGCCCAACCTCACTCAAAATAGTGATGGAAGATGTGAAAAAAGGCTACCAATAAATTTTTAGGTACATCACTTAATCAAATTTTACAGCATAAATTTTCACTATTTTGCTTTGTATTTTAAGCAGATAGTTAATAAAAAATGAATCACAACATTAAAGGTCTTTCAATGAACAACGTTAGCGATAACCGTAATTTTAAAAGTGGGAATGATCAAAGAATTAATCACCGTTCTTTTATATTAAATGGTGTTGCATCTGCACAAATAGCCCTTCGATTAGGCTATGCATTAGGCACTGTATTTGTACTATGTGCATCAAATACCTATGCTGCTGTTATTAATAATTCAACAAAAACTCTAGAACAACAAGCTGCTCAAACAAATGTAGCAGCTTTACCAGCAATTACCGTAAAAGCTGAACAAGACGATACTTATGCAGGTGGACAAGTTGCAACATCGAGCAATGTTGGATTTCTCGGTAGTAAAAAATTTCTAGATACGCCATTTAATACGATTAGTTATACCGATAAATATATCGAAGATAAACAGGCAAAAGATATTACAGAAGTGATTGCAGCAACTGATCCATCGATATATACCAACGGTGCAAGTGGTGGTTGGAGTGAAAACTATTATATTCGTGGATATGCTTCGAGCATGAATGATATGTCAATGAACGGACTTTTTGGTATCACACCGTTTTATCGAACTTCTCCGGAAATGTTTAGCCGCGTTGAGGTGTTGAAAGGTCCTTCCGCTTTGTTAAATGGGATGCCGCCAGCAGGATCGGTGGGTGGAACGGTAAATCTAGTGACCAAATATGCGGCTGATGAACCGTTTGCACGATTGACTACGACATATATGTCGGATGCTCAGTTTGGTGGACATGTCGATGTTGGAAGAAGATTTGGTGAAAATAAAGAATTCGGCGTTCGTATCAATGGGATGTATAGAGATGGTGATGCAGCAGTTAATGATCAATCGAAAGAAAGTCGTTTATTTTCGCTTGGCTTAGATTGGCAAGGTGAAAAAGCACGTGTTTTTGTTGATGCTTACGATGCCTTAGATCATGTTGATGGTGTGACACGTGGTGTTAACGTCTCTACAGCAGTTGGAATTCCGAAACCACCGAAAGCGGATACCTTGCTTAGTCCGGATTGGGGCTCTGTGGAAACCAAAGATAAAGGTGCCATGATTCGTGGCGAATATGATTTTTCTGATCAGTTGATGGCATATGCGGCTTATGGACAAAGTACAACCAAATATAAATATAATGGGGCAAGTGCAGGGACGATTACGAGTAGCACTGGAACACTGAGTTCAATACTTGGACAACTTGCTTTTGAAGTCGATAAAAAATCAGCAAATGCAGGTTTTAAAGGCAAGTTTGAGACGGGGCCTGTGAAACATCAATGGGTCGCCAACGCAACCTACTATAATCATGCACAAGATGATTATGGTTATAGAATTATCCCAGGTTTTAGTAAGCCTGTTATTACGAATATTTATGATCCAAATCCAAATTGGGGGCCTAAACCGGAGTTTACACCGCCGTTTCTATTTCATTCGACACTCTCTACCTCTAGCTTCGGTTTAGCCGATACATTGTCGTTTGCTCAAGATAAAGTACAGTTGACTTTAGGACTTCGTCATCAGACTGTAAAAGCAACAAGTTCTGTTAATACATTACCTGAAAATGCTAAATCAGCAACCACGCCTGGTGTCGCCTTACTGATTAAAGCGAATGATAAAATTTCTGTTTATGCAAACTATATTGAAGGTTTGACAAAGGGTGATCAGGCGCCTGCAAATGCATCAAATCCAGGGGAAATATTTCCTCCTCAAAAAACCAAACAACAGGAACTTGGTTTGAAGGTTGATTTGGGGACATTTGCTCATACATTGAGTGCATTTGAAATTACCAAACCAAATAGTTATTTAGATCCTTCAAAGCTTGTGAATAACTTATCTACTTTTGTTTCGGATGGAGAACAACGAAATCGTGGTGTTGAATGGTCATTCTTTGGTTCACCGATTGAACATGTGCGTTTAATGGGTGGCTTTACCTATCTTGATCCTGAACTTACCAAGACTAAGAGTGGAGTAAACGATGGTCATACAGCAGTTGCTGTGCCAAAAAATCAGGCTAAGCTTGGAGCAGAGTGGGATACTCAAGTAGCACAAGGGACTTTAACCTTATCAGGAAATATCAATGCAGTTTCCAAGCAATATATTAATGCAGAAAATACCTTGTCCGTACCTGGGCGTACGCTCTTAGATGTTGGCGCACGCTATAGCACGAAAGTCGAGAACCACCCAGTGACTTTCCGTGCCAATATCTACAACTTAACCAACAAAGCGTATTGGGCACAGCCACAATTGACGAATTTGGCTTTAGGCGCACCAAGAACGTATATGCTATCTGTATCATATGACTTTTAATTTGTTGTAATCTTCAACCGAATAAAAAAACCCGCAATCGCGGGTTTTTTTATAATATTCATATTTTATTTTGGTAAACCATAGTGCTGGAAAGAAGACTGTTTAGGAATTCGATAAGCATTACGCCCCAGTAATTGATTAATAATCACTGAGTTTCGGGTTGCTCCGATTCCTAAGTCAGGAGAACCTACACCTTGCTGAAAAATCTCGGCATTTTGAATGAAAATTCGACCTTGTCCCTGATCACAACGTAAAGCGGTAAAGTCTTCTTGAACAATACAATCATTTTTATCATCAACAGCTAAAATAGAACCCTTCATATTTTGGAACCATTCAGGCCAATCATGAACATAGCCTGTAGCTGCGACAAGGGCATCAGTTTCTAATTCGCAACGTTGATCGAGTTGGGTGTGCAAACAGGTTAAACGCAGAGAACCCGATTCAAGTTCTTCAACCGATTCAACCTCACAGCTTGTGTATAAGCTTAAACCGGATTTCTCACCTGCCACTGAACGCTCATAAAGCACATCATATATATCGCCAATGGTTGAGAAGCTAATCCCTTTATAGATCAGGCCCTGACTAGCAGCAATATCGCGGCGTTTATCTCTAGGCAGGCTTTGGAAATATTGCATATATGCAGGGGTAAAGCACTCTTGTCCAAGTTTAGAATATTCCATCGGGTGAAAGCCGGCAGAACGTGTGATCCAACGAATAGATGCACCTGCTTTTACTTGTTCTGGTGTAAGTGAATTAAATAAAGCAAGCACACATTCTGCTGCACTCTGGCCTGAGCCAATAACCGTGACTTGTTTACATTGTTTGAGTTGTTCCTGAATTTTCGCAAACTCCGCAGAATGTTTTACTAAAGGGTGTTTGCATGTTTCAAGCCACGTAGGAATTCGAGGTTTAGTCCCAATACCAATCGCCAGATTTTGGCTTATATATTTTTGTTTTTCGCCCGAAGCTGATTCACTTTCTATAATAAATTTATCGAGCTTGGCGTCATATTCCACATGACTTACGTTTTCTCCAAATCGACAATCAGGTAATTGTTTTGAAGCCCAACGGCAATAATGGTCGTATTCACGGCGTGGAATTAAAAAACTATCGTAATAATAAAACTGATGTAAGCGATCATGTTGATGTAAATAATTAATATAGCCTAATGGATGGCAGGGATTGGCCATAGTAACCAAGTCGGCAAAGAAAGGGACTTGTAATGTCGTGCCTTGCAATAGCAGCCCTTCATGCCATCGAAATTCTGGTTTGCGTTCTAAAAATACACTTTTGATTTCGGGATGATGAGACAAAAGAGCAGCTAAACCTAAGTTGAATGGCCCAATACCAATTCCGGTAATATCTATTTTTTTCATGTTTATACTTTATCTGTTTCCAAAGTTATGAAAGTTAAAAATACGAATTAATGTGGTGTTAGTAGTTTCTCTACATCAGCAATATTGCGACATTGAATAAGTTGAACAGGTGAGAGCTGAATCGCGTATGTTTCATTGATACGTTTTGAAACGACCTTTAAATGATGTGGACGCAGCCCGAGATGAGTAAAATGAGTTGAGTTGTCCACTTCCTTATTTGGCGTGTGACCTATCACTTCTAAATAAATATCAAGTAGTTGATTTTGCTGTTTAGCATTATTTTCAAGTGGTATAGATGAATGATTGGACTCATTATTCTTAAAATATGGTCGTTTATTTTGAAGCTCACTTAAAAAATTACTGAGATCAAAACTGAATATTTCTGAGTCAATAATTTGCTTGATTGCCAGTTGTAGCGCATCCAAGAAATCGTCAATCATGTGGGGAGGAAATGCTTCTTGGGCATAATCAATATCGAAAATCAAAGCGCCGTCATTTCTTGTGCTAAAGCGAATATCAATTGCAACTTGAGGTGTTTGAGTAAGGCCATCTAGTTGCTGAATAGGATGAGATTCAGATAATACAGGCCATGACAAACCATTTGTAATTACAATCGGTAATACTGGAGCAGTGCCAACTTTTTCAAATAATAGTCGAGCGAGATCAACGCCTGAAAATGAAAGATGCTGTAAACCCTCTAAAACTTCAGTTTGCAAACGGTTTGCTTGTTCAGCAAATTGATCTGAAGTTTTCCACTCAACAGCAATAAACGTAGAACTATTGGAAAATGGTCCGGCATAGAGGGGAAGTGTAGGAACAGCAACACATAGAGATTTGTCAGTGTTCCAATGAGATAGCCCTTCCAAAATAATCGCCATGATGACTGAGTTTTTAAACAGTGAATGTTTCGCTCCAATTTTAGACAACTGTTTAAATTGATCTTTTTCTATAATTAGACTGTTACGTTGGTAAAGTGAAGTCGGTAAATGTTGTAAGGGTGTTTTCCAAGGAAGTGTTGGAATAGACGATAATTTAGAAAATTTTCTTTCCCAGTAAGCCATATCTGTCTGATGAACAGACAAGCTATTTTCCACTTCATTTTCTTCTATTTGTGTTTGGATATCATGTTGTTGTCCGTCGAATAGCTCTAACATAAGTGAAGCTATAGATCGGCCATCTAAAATTAATGCATCAAAGCGGACAAAAATCGTTAGTAGATTATTTTTTAATAAAAAAACCGTGATATTCCAAGGCGGCTGATTTAAATCAAATAGCTCATGCGTATAACTATTTTTATAGGACTGGATGTGGTGAGATGTACGTTCAGGTTCCCATGTAGTTAGGTCTATTTCTTTTAAATTGACACTCACTTGATCGCTTACATATTGTATTAACCTATTTTTATCAATATAGGTTCGTAAGCTGTCATGCCGCCGTACCATTTCTGTCAATCGCTGTTTTAATAAAACAATATCCATTTCGCCGTGATACTGCCTAAACTCTTGCATGGCAACACCACCTAAAGGAAGGGCTTGAGTTCGGCCTAATAGGTAGGCTTGCTGTAACGCGTTTAATGATTTTTGAGACGTACGATCTGATGAGGTATTTTGGGCTGGGCTTATAATTTGTGTATTAAGTTGTTCAGGGTGCGCTGCAAGATTTTTAAGTAAATGAATGAAAGATTTAAATAAATTCGTGATCCATTCTTTGGGTAGAGCATCTAAACGGATGTCCCAGTTAACTAAAATACCGTCATCTACATGAGCAACTTGTGCATCAAGTGCAACTTGTGGCCCTTGTGAAATGACCCAATTCATTGAGCCAAAAACACGGCGGACACGTTCGGAAAGTAAATTATCATTTTCTAAGTCAAGTGCTGCTGTAAATACCACAGGAGCAATCTGTGCACTACCATGATAACGAGACAGGTCACGTAGAACATTCACACCCGAATAATGTGAATGCTCTAATAACTCAAGCATTTGATTTGCTATTTGTTTGCAGAATGCGGCTAAGGTTGTTGTCCCTTTCATATCGACATCAAGGATGACTAAATTAGCAAAATCGCCAATAGTGCCTTCGACATTTTTTAAAACCGGCTCACGCCAAAAAGTAGGAATATTTAATCGGAAGCTGTGATCTTTGGTTGCATGACCAAGCGTATAGGCAAATAAACCTAATATCAGGTTGGTCACGGTAATGTGTTGTTCTCTAGCAAGTTGTTGTAATGTTTTTCGTTCTTTTGGCGATAACCAAATACTTAAACGATCACTTTTTGCTGTTTTGAATTCTTGATGAATGAAAGGTAGAGACGGAGCAGGGCTAATATGAGGCAGACGTTGTTTCCACCATAAGCGGTCTCGTTGGTTTAATTTTTTTAGGTCAGGGTCTGTCCGTATTTTTTGATACCAGTCAAAAAAATTAGGCGGACGGGAGAATGATATTTCTGGGTCTTCATAAAACAAAGAAAGATCTTCCATCAAGTTCAAAAAACTGGACGGATCTATAGCAATCATGTCCGTATCTATATGAAAACGAAAAATATTATTTTTAAGAACACTTACAGAAAATCTTGCAGTCTGGCCCTGACTTAAATCAAGTTTTTGATGGGTCCATTGCTCACGTTTCTGCATGAGCATTTGCTCAATTTGATGATCGCTAAGGTTTGAAAAATCATCGACTTCTAATATCTGTTGAGCCTTCTCAGACATGATGTTTGCGATGCCATCGGCGCTCAAACTTAATCTCAAAATAGTGTGTTCTTTATAAAGTCGTTGAAGTACTAAATGTAATTTTTGTAGATCAATAAATTGACCGTCAAATTCTGCATAGAGGTGGGCAGCAACCCCACCTAAAGTTGCGTTGCCAGAGCGACCAAACCAGCAGGCCGCTTGCATCGAAGTTAATTCACACATTGAACGATAACTCGGTTGACAAATTAATCTTGTTTCAGCATCATACAAACAAATGAAAATGATTACCAGTTGCATTTGTTAATCATTTCCAATTTTGCTGTGAATATATAGCTTGTCCGTCTTAAGAGTTTTCTTTTGTCGGTATTCAAATTAAATATTTATGCCGAGAAGTAAGAAAATTTACGAAGAATCAATAGCTTGATAACCATTAAATTAAATTGAATATTTAGAATGTCATGAAAAATCAGTTGATTGAGTTTGTTCGCTGGTCTCCCGAGAGAGCGCAACACTATCGAAATAAAGGTTATTGGAGTGACCAACCTTTGACGCGCATTTTAACGGTAGGGGTTCAATCGCATCCGCATTCGCCAGCAATTATTTGTGGTGAGCGTCAGTTGAGTTATATCGAGCTGGACCGGCTATCAACAAATTTAGCTACTCGACTAGCTGAAAAAGGCTTGGGCAAGGGTGATACTGCTTTAGTACAACTTCCCAATGTTGCGGAGTTTTATATTGTCTTTTTTGCCTTGCTTAAAGCAGGCGTGGTTGTGCTCAATGCGCTATATAGCCATCGCCAATATGAACTAAATGCCTTTATTAAACAGATTAAACCTAAGCTTTTAATTGGTTCGCGTCAGCATGAAGTCTTTAGCAATAATCAATTTATTGACTCACTTCATGAAGTAAATTTAAGTCCTGAAATTATTTTGATGCTCAATCATCAAGCTACCGATTTCGGACTATTAGACTGGATTGAAACACCAGCAAAGACCTTAGTCGATTTTTCATCTACACCTGCTGATGAAGTTGCTTTCTTTCAGTTGTCAGGTGGAAGTACGGGAACACCAAAACTTATTCCACGCACGCATAATGACTATGACTATAGTGTGCGGGCCAGTGCCGAGATTTGCGGTTTAAACTCAAATACCCGGTTATTGTGCGCTCTACCAGCTCCTCATAACTTTATGTTGAGTTCACCTGGTGCATTAGGTGTTTTACATGCAGGTGGATGTGTTGTGATGGCACCAAATCCTGAACCGCTCAATTGCTTCTCTATTATTCAAAGACATCAAGTCAATATGGCATCTTTAGTGCCGAGTGCTGTCATTATGTGGCTAGAAAAAGCCGCGCAATATAAAGATCAAATCCAGTCTTTAGAGTTGCTTCAAGTGGGGGGAGCAAGTTTCCCTGAATCTTTAGCCCGTCAAGTTCCTGAAATCCTCAATTGTAAATTACAACAAGTATTTGGAATGGCCGAAGGCTTGGTCAATTACACCAGACTCGATGACTCCGACGAGCAAATCTTTACGACCCAAGGGCGTCCTATCAGTTCTGATGATGAAATCAAAATTGTGGATGAACAGTATAAAGAAGTTCCGGAAGGTGAAATAGGAATGCTTGCGACTCGTGGTCCTTATACCTTCTGTGGTTATTACCAAAGCCCTGAACATAATTCACAGGTCTTTGATGAGGACAACTATTACTATTCAGGCGATCTCGTGCAGCGTACTTCGGATGGTAATTTACGTGTAGTAGGAAGAATTAAAGACCAGATTAACCGTGGTGGTGAAAAGATTGCTTCGGAAGAAATAGAAAAACTTATTCTTCTACATCCGGAAGTTATGCACGCAGCTTTGGTCGCAATTGTTGATGAACAATTTGGTGAAAAGAGTTGTGCCTTTATTGTTTCTCGAAATCCTGAACTTAAAGCTGTTGTGCTCAGACGCCATCTCATGGAGTTAGGCATTGCACAATACAAACTTCCAGACCAGATCAAATTAATCGAAAGTTTGCCACTGACCGCAGTCGGTAAGGTGGACAAAAAACAACTTCGCAGCATTTTAAATACATCTACAACATCTTAATAAATATTGAGCAGCATATGGCTATTTCAAAAATTTCTACTTATCTCATGCCCGAAAGAGAGAGTTATCCAAATAATAAAACAGACTGGCAGTTAGATCCTTCTCGAGCAGTTTTATTAATTCATGATATGCAGCGCTACTTTTTAAATTTTTACGATGCTGAAAGTGAATTAATTAAAACGGTTGTTAATCATTTAGTTCAACTAAGAACTTGGGCACATCAGAACAATGTTCCTGTTGTCTATACAGCACAGCCTTATGAACAGCCAGCGGCAGATCGAGCATTACTGAATGCGATGTGGGGACCGGGTTTGCCAGCCTCAACAATCGATCAGCAAAAAATTATTGATCAACTTTCTCCTGCTGAACATGACATTGTTTTAACGAAATGGCGTTATAGCGCGTTTAAACGTTCGGATTTGCTTGAAAGAATGCAAAACTGGAATCGTGATCAGCTCATTATTGGCGGTGTCTATGCCCATATCGGTTGTATGGTTACGGCAATTGAAGCTTTTATGAGTGACATACAACCCTTTCTTGTTGGAGATGCAGTTGCCGATTTTTCAGAAGAAGAACACCGCTTAGCTTTGAAATATGTATCTTCACGTTGCGGTCAAGTCGTGGATACCGAATCTGTAGTGGGACAGGTGGCAACAGGCATTACACGACCTTGGCTAGAGCAAAAGGTCCAGCAGCTTATTGAAGAAGATGAATTAGATCCAGAAGAAAACCTGATTCTTTATGGATTGGACTCATTACGAATTATGCAGTTTTCTTCGGAACTCAAAGCACAGGGAATCAATATTAGTTTTGAAGAATTAGGACGCACACCCACTTTATCAAATTGGTGGTCATTGGTTGATGCACGGCAAAGGATTGCAGGGTAGAGGGTTGCCATCATAAGGCATACGACAAATCCTGGTCGCTAAATTTATACATAAAATTTATATCTTTGATAGCGACTCCTTAGACGACTTGTAATCGTCATATTAACGGAGCAAAAAATGATTTTATCGCCTGCTGATCAAGAGAGAATAGAGACATTCTGGAATTACTGTTTAAAACATCAATACTTCAATATTGGATATCCTGAATCTGCAGATTTTGATTATTCCGCTTTATTCCGTTTTTTCAAATTCTCTATTAATAATTGTGGTGATTGGAAAGACTATAGCAATTACGCATTGAATTCTTTTGATTTTGAAAAAGATGTGATGGCGTATTTTGCTGAAATTTTTCAAATTCCCTTTGAAGAAAGCTGGGGATACGTAACCAATGGTGGCACAGAAGGTAATATGTTTGGCTGCTATCTGGCGCGTGAGCTATTTCCTGATTCCACATTATATTACTCAAAAGATACGCATTATTCGGTGGGAAAAATCGCCAAATTATTGCAGATGAAATCTTGTGTGATCGAATCATTGGATAATGGTGAAATCGACTATGATGATTTAATCCGTAAAATAAAAACCAATAAAGAAAGTCATCCCATTATTTTTGCAAATATTGGTACGACCATGACCGGCGCAATTGATGATATTGAAATAATTCAAGAGCGCTTAGCGCAAATCGGAATCATGCGCCGAGATTATTATATTCATGCCGATGCTGCCTTGAGTGGCATGATTTTACCTTTTGTTGATCATCCTCAAGCGTTTTCCTTTGCTCATGGCATCGACTCGATCTGTGTGTCTGGTCATAAAATGATTGGTTCACCGATTCCGTGTGGCATTGTTGTGGCCAAACGCCAAAATGTAGAGCGTATATCGGTAGATGTTGACTATATCTCTACACGTGATCAAACCATTAGTGGTTCTCGCAATGGCCATACTGTCTTGTTGATGTGGGCGGCAATACGTAGCCAAACCAATTTACAAAGACGGCAGAGAATTCAACATTGTCTAAAAATGGCCCAGTACGCAGTTGATCGCTTTCAAGCAGTGGGCATTCCTGCTTGGCGGAATCCGAATTCAATCACTGTGGTATTTCCGTGTCCTTCAGAGCACATCTGGAAAAAGCATTATCTGGCAACCTCTGGAAATATGGCTCATTTAATTACTACGGCACATCACCGAGATACACGTCAGATTGATAACTTAATTGATGACGTTATTTTTGATCTACAAGGTGCCTCTAAACGTACAGTTGGTTTTTAGTCATATCAACCAGAATGATTTAGACAAATCCATATTAATTTTTACAGTCTAGAAAATGATCTAAAAATATTTTGATAGGGTGGTTAGGAATTTTTTGATGCAATTAAAGTTTTTAAAAAAATACTTTTTATATGATTTTCTTATTCATGCTTTTTTAAAGCCGAAAATAGCAATTCTTGCCGGTCAATTGAAGCGAGATTTTATTTTAAGTACCGCTTTTTCTATGAATATAAAGAGAGATAAGCATGTCTGATTTAAAGTTATCTCATCTGATGACAGACTCTTCCTTGGCACCTGCACTCAAGCCAGCATTTCCTAAATTATTTGCAGGAACGCTTGCTGCCGTATTTTCAGGTTTAGCTATTTTAACTGCCCTGTGGGGCATGATTCAGTTGATTGGTTATTTATCTTCTTATTGGGTGATCTTTTCAGCGGTTTTTTGGATAGTTGGGGCAGCATTGGCAGCACTAGCTTCATGGTTAGTGCATGATGCAGAGGCTGGATTTTCGGCACGATTACGTCGTCAAATTGCTCATCATTTAATTCGGTTACCGACCACAACCCTATCAAAACAGGGTGACCAAAGCTTAAAACGATTGGTTTCCGACGATATCGCAACCTTACACCATATGGTGGCGCATTTACCGTCGGAAATTGCGATTTTTGCTGTAATCCCTTTAGTTTCTATTGTTTTATTAGTTGTGTTGGTTGGCCCGATGGCCCTTTGGGTATTATTACCTGGTGCAATAGCTTCACTCTATTATTTAATTATTGTTCCCCATGTATCAAAACGGGATGGCGCTGCGCGTATGCAGGTCATGTTAGATATTATTGGTTCTGCTGATGACTATGCGCGCGGCATTCGTGATAACCGAATATATGGGCAACAATCTGGCGCTTTAACAGCCTATACTCAAGCAGCACAAAATTTCACTCAAAATATGGTGTCTTGGGTGAGTAAAGTGGCAACACTTGCTGCTGTTGCCACTGCATTACTACAAGCTGTTGCAACCTTTGCCATAGCCTATTTTGTAGCTTATCAATACGACAGCATGACCTTGGCTGCAACACTTTTCTTTAGTTTGGCCATCGTGACACCTTCACTACGTTTAGGGCATGGTCTTGATTATGTCGCTGCTGGGCGAGCTGCAGCTAGTCGTTTATCTGCATTCTTAAAAGAGCCAGTACTCTCATCGGGCAATCTACAACAGATTGAGCAAGATGTAACACTTGAAATAGTGAATGCAAGCTTTGCAATTGAAAATCAAAAAGTATTGGATCGATTAAGTTATTCATTTCCAAAAAATTCAATGACTGCAATTACAGGGCCAAGTGGAGTTGGAAAAACAACCTTACTGCGAGCACTTGCTGGGTTCGCTGTATTGCAAGAAGGTGTCGTTCAATTAGCAAAAACAGATATTTTGCAATTACATGAAAAACTAAGACATGAAAAGGTTTTGTTTATTCCACAAGGTGGAGATGTATTACCGACCACAGTAAGAGAAAACTTGTCCTTATCTGTCATTAATGCAAATGATGAACAACTTGAGCAGGCATTACTCAAGGCCCAACTAAAAGTAGATTTAAAGGCAGATGCAACTTTACTTTCAGGCGGTGAAAAACAGCGCCTAGGAATAGCGCGTGCGTTTTTATCTTCAGCTCCTATTATTTTATTAGATGAGCCAACGAGCGCACTCGACCAGACCAATGCGACAAAAATAATATTGGAATTAAGCCACTTAGCTAAAAACCAGAATAAAACCATCGTTATGGTCACTCATGATCTTGCCTTAGCTGCTTATGCCGACAGCAGGTTAGTGCTTAACGGCCCAACTGACTCAGGGAAATCTTTATGAATACTGCTGCTAAATTAAATAAAGATCAGATTTTTTCGATGCTTCCTCGTTCAGCCAAACAAAAATTAATTATTGTTGGTATCGGATGGATCATTGTTGCAGCAATTGAAGCAATCGCATATACCGTATTGGCATTTGCAATTGTCAATCAATGGTCTCCAAGTTGGGTTCTCATCAGTGCAATTGCAGCAATATTAGTGACAGTTATAGTCACTCGTGCTGGCTTCCTTACTGGTGTGCGTTTAGCAGGTGACCTATTTGCTGAGTTAGGCAAATCTTTAGCTCGTGCCAAGCTCTCTTGGTTTACCAATGAACAGCGTGCTCAGATTAAGACAATTGCTGGACAGGGAATTCCTGGGTTTATGAGTATCCCTGCTCATCAATTGCAAACCTTTTTACATGCGCCTTTTATGCCTTTGTTTCTAACAATAGGAATAGGCATGCTTGCCGGAGCAGGCGTAGCATTTGTCGCTTTAGGCTTACTTTTACTCTCTTTATTTGCTCAATTCCTAGCACAACGTGCACTCATGCATATTGATAAAAAACGTAATACTGCCGATTTAGCTGCTTCACAAGCAACGTTGGAATTGGTTGATCATGTTGAGTTATTACGCACAGCCGCGGGACCAGAACGTGCGGTCCAAAGGCTAGAACATCGTTGGGAAGAGCAAGAAGAGACATTAGTACGGATCAACCGTGCTGCTGCATTTGCAAGTTTTGTTGCAACCTTGGCAAGTGTTTTACCGATTGCTGGGATGGCAACTTATCTGGTACTTGCTGGTGTCAATCATGCTGCTTTGGTGTTGGCATTACTCGTCTTAATTGGACGTGCAGCAGCGCCGTTAGGTGAACTTGCTACCGCAGGGTTGCATATCAATGATTTGTTTGCTGCACTGCGCAATTTTAATCAGATCACCCATCCACCTGAGTTGCCTGAGCCATTACACCCTCAAATTCCTACTGGCCATCATATTTCGGTACAAGGCGTTAGCTATGCGCCAGCACTTGAAAATATGACTCTCGACATCGCATTGGGGAGCAGAGTATGGGTTACCGGACCAAGCGGTAGTGGTAAGAGTACTTTACTTGAATTGCTTACACGGTTTGATGATCCACAAAGAGGAAAAATTACCCTAGGTGACATAGCTCTTGATCAAATGAAATATGAAGATTTGGTCTCGAATATTGCTTATGTCACACAAGAACCTATTTTGTTCACAAGTACACTGGCTGAAAATATCCGTTTAGGTAAACCTGATGCAACTGATGATGAAATAGAAAAGGCTGCAAGAGATGCCGCATTAGGAGCAATGATTGACCGTAGTTCAGAAGGAATTAATCAATCGGTTGGTAAACAAGGCACCGCATTGTCTGGTGGTGAACGTCAGCGGGTCGCAATTGCCCGAGCATTACTCAAAAATGCGCCGATTTTAATACTTGATGAAGCAACCTCTGCCTTGGATGAAGAGACTGAGCAGGAAATTGTTACAACGATACGTGCTCTTTCTTCTACGGTTATTTTTGTCACACATCGTGACTCAGCCATTTGGCAACCGACTCAAACTATCAATTTAGCTTCAACTTCTGTTTAAAAAATAGAGCAGAAACCTGATTTAAGCATTTTTTATAAAAGAAAAATGCTTAATATTTGGAGAATTCTTAAGTGAATAAACATCAATATAATATGTTCTGTTTACCGCCTGCGGGGAGTAGCGCAAGTATTTATCATCTATGGAAAAAGCAGATCTCTGACAATATTCGTATTATTCCTATTGAATATTCGGGTCATGGTATAAAAATAAATGAACCATTGATTGATGAACCTGATCTATTGGCTATGCAAATTGCCAATGAAATACAAGCTTACTCAGACAAGCCGTTTATTTTATTTGGACATAGTGTGGGAGGTGGCTTGATTTGGAAAGTACTCAATTATTTGAATGAAAAACCCATAATTGATCAGTTGAGATTAATCGTTATAAGTAGCCGACCTGAGCATCACTATATTCAACATATGCGGTACAAGCATGAGCTAACTGATGAAAAAATTATTGATGAATTAAAACGATACAATAATTTTCCTGACGAAATTTTAAATAATCAGGATGCACTCACATTCTTTCTCAAAATCATTCGTAATGACTTCTATCTTAGTGATCAATTGCTTAGCGAGAACATACACAAGACTGAGGTTCCGATCGTTGCATTTTATGGCAAACAGGACCCTGATATTCCTAATAAGAGAATGATGGATGCATGGCAACAACACACAGAAAATTGGTTAGGAAGTATTGAGTTTGAAGGGGACCATTTCTACTTTCTCAATCCCGAGACCCGAGTAAAGATGCTTAAAAACATTGCTGCCATCGTTGAAACATTGACCGTGAATATTGAATAAAGTACAGGCTATGAATACGGAGAAGCAGTTAAGTAGAGGGGCTAATTCATGTCTGGATGAAATAAATATTCAATATGAAAAGCTAACAGCTTTCGGGTTAGATATACATAAAGTCCAGCTCAACCAAATCAAAGAAATACCTCAGCTTGATCATATCTATCAGGAGCTGAATATATTTCTTCCACCGAATATAAAAAGCTCACGCTTCATTCGTCAATTAGAGTTCTTGACGGGACGCTTAGCAGCAAAATATGCATTACAAAACATTAATTTACAAGATTTTGTTGTTCATCAAGGTAAACATGGGGAACCCCTATGGCCCGAAGGAGTGATAGGTGGGATTAGCCATGTTGGATCAAAAAAATCATGTCATGCCATCGCATATGCTAGAAATAACACGGTTCAAGAAAAAATATTTGGGATCGATATAGAGTCTCAAAAATATTATATTTTTTTTCAAAAGAAAGATGAATTTTATGATGTTTTTCTAAATAAAAACGAACAAGCAGAAATTGAAAAGCTGCAAAAAAGTCATGCATATTTATATTTGGTAATATTCTCTGCTAAAGAAAGTATCATTAAAGTAATTTATTTAAAATATAAGCAAATTATTGATTTTAAAAATATAAATTTTAAAAAACTAGATGGCGAGTTTCTTTATTTTTACCTTAGTCAAGAAAGTTCAATCGGGATAAATCTAGAGATTAAAGTTCAATTTTTTTATACAAATAACGAGATAATTACAATTTCTTGTATTGAAAACTAATTTTATTATTGATAATAATAATCATTTGCATTAATGTGTGTTTCAGTATTTTTATACTCCTATATTTAAAAAGAAGTACTACAGAATTTGCTTGAAAAAAATCAATGTGAGAGGTGATATACAGATGATGCAGACTCAAATATCAGTAGAGCAAAATTTAGATCATATCGGTCAAAAGAAATTTTCATGTTTCTCTACGAAAAATTATTATCTCGAAGTGAACGAATTCGTTAAAACGCTAAATACACCTGCAGCAAATACCGCACTATTTAATGAGGGGATTGCAAAATGTTTTGAAGAAATTAAAAAGCAAGGCCATCAAAATCCAGTTTTAATTGGTGCTATACCTTTTGATATTACAAAGAAAAGTAGCTTAAATTTTTATGCTGATCATAAAAAAATAACACAAGCATCTTCTACGATTAACTCATTAAAAAAACGTAATAACATTGAGGTAATTAATAAATCATTACTCATTCAACGCCAAAAATTTGAAGGTACAGTACAGTTAGCTTTAGATGCTTTTGAAAAAAAGAAGGTAGAAAAAGTTGTTCTTTCTCAGGCTGTTGAATATGAGTTTAACCATCATCAAGAGCCAGAAAATTTATTGGCTGCTTTATTAAAACAAAATCCAAATGCTTATAATTTTGTGATTCCAGTAGAACATAATGATTATATTCTAGGCGCAAGCCCAGAACTGCTTTTATCAAAACAAGGTCGTATTGTAACCAGTAATCCTTTGGCCGGTTCTAGGCCCAAATCACCGATTTCTGAAAAAAATTTCGTCAGCCAACAAGAATTAAATCATTCTGAGAAAGACCAACATGAACATCGAATTGTGGTTGAAAATATTATTAGAAATTTAGCCACTCATTGTGTAGAGCTTAAGGTTTCTGAATTTCCAGATATTTTAGAAACATCAACAATGCTGCATTTATCATCAGAATTCCAAGGTATGCTCAAACAACAGGCACCGAATGCATTAAACCTTGCATTAGAATTACATCCAACACCAGCGGTTTGTGGTTCACCAACTCATGTTGCTAAGCAGTTTATTTTAGATCATGAAGGTTATGACCGACATTATTACACGGGGTTAGTAGGCTGGATGGATGCCGAGGGTAATGGAGAATGGGTAGTCACGATTCGATGTGGTCTACTCAGTGAAAATAAAATGCGCTTATATGCTGGTGCGGGGATTGTGGAAGGATCAGATGCTGAAGCTGAATGGTTAGAAACAGAAGCTAAAATGCAAACCATGTTGAATATTCTAAATACAAAAATTGCTGTGTAATTAGTAAACCTAGGCTGGTTTTATTTTTATAATCAAAACAATAACTAAGTATTCTAGTGAGATATAGTAAAAATTTAATAAAAAAGCCTGCGTAAAGCAGGCTTTCTTTTTAGATGGATTACTCAAGGAATTTAACAGTTACGCCTGAACGTACTTTATTACCTAAATCATTAGCATCCCAGTTCGTTAAACGGATACAACCGTGAGAAGCTGTTTTAGAAATTAAAGACGGGTTTGGTGTCCCGTGAATACCAAAAGATTTTTTACTTAAACCAATCCAGATATTACCTACAGGTGCATTTGGACCAGGTGGTAAAGAAAGAGGTTTCAAGTTTTTACCTTGAATAAAGTTTGATGGTGAGTAGCTATACCAAGGATTACGAGCCACACCAACTACCTTGTAAGTACCGGTCGGAGAAGGCGTATCAGTACTGCCAATTGTTGCAGGAAATGACGCAATCATTTGGTTACGGCTATTGAAGAGATACAATTGTTTTGCACCTTTATGCGCAATAATCAAATGAATGTCTTCTGGTAAATCATTGCGTACGTTTGGAACAATGATTTTTTCACCCGCTTTTTTGAATGTTGCTGTTGGATTGATTGTTTTTAAGAAAGCTTCATCGATATGAAACTTTTCGCCCAACATTTCGCTAACACGAGTGTAATACAAACCTTTCATTTTAGCCTGTAAAGCATAATCAGAAGGAATTGATTGTGCATATGGGCCTTTTAAATCGGCATCAGTAATGGTGTATTCAATAAATGAAGGTTTTATTTGCTTAGCAACTAGTGCATCCCAAGTTTCTTTAGTCAGTTCACCAGTAGGTGATAAACCATTCATTTGCTGGAATGAAGAGATTGCTTTTAAAGTGTTTTTGCCACTCATACCGTCAATTGCACCTGGTGATGCATGTGCATTATTTAGCATGACGTGAGCACGAGCGTAAACTGGAAACTGGCCTTTACCAATATTTTCATACCATTCAGCCGAATTTAAGCTATCTAATGTCCAAGAAACTGCTGGAGCTGAAGTCTTTGCAGTTGTTGTGGTCGTTTTAGCTACGGCTACCGGTGCTGAAGCGGCAATACCTGAATCAGCATTTTGGTCTTCAGTTTTTTGCAAATTTTGTAATGTTGTTGACGCTCGATTTAAGTCACTTTGTTCTTGAGCGGTAATTTGTGTCGAAGCTTGAGCTTTTACAGTTGAAGCTGCATCTACTGCTAAAGGATCAATCGGATCTTCTACAGGAGCTGATACCTTTTTAGGGTTCAGGGGTTGCTCAGTTGTTGAAGCAGCAAAAGCAACATTAGCAATAATACAACTTAAACTCATAGCGAGTAATGAGCGAACAAACATGTAATTCAACCTTAAGAATTTTCATATAAGCAATAGGGGCATGATCTAATCTAAAAGTGCATAAAACTACCAATAACTCATCTCTATGAGCCCAAGATTGGCAGTTTAGTGGTTAAAAGAATATCAATAGACCCGATGTAACATGTTGCAAGTATTGCAGAAAACCTTGCTGCTTGCAGTAGACTTTTGTGTAAATATGCATTTTTTAGTAGATTGACGAGTTTTTTGTGTGAAATTGAAATTATAAAAATCTTTATGTTTTTGATATGATGCTGCCACATAAAGAATATAGAGATTGGTAATGACGACTTTGAAAAATGATCGTTTCCTACGAGCTTTGTTACGCGAACCTGTAGATACCACACCGGTATGGATGATGCGTCAAGCGGGACGTTATTTGCCTGAATATCGTGAAACACGTTCAAAAGCAGGCGACTTTCTATCTCTATGTAAAAATACAGAATTTGCTTGTGAAGTGACTTTGCAGCCTTTACGCCGTTACGACTTAGACGCAGCGATTTTATTTTCAGATATTTTAACAATTCCTGACGCATTAGGTTTAGGGCTTTATTTTGAAACAGGAGAAGGTCCTAAGTTTCAAAAAACGGTACGTACTGAACAAGATGTGGCGAATTTACCCAAGTTAAATGCAAAATCAGACCTCGATTATGTAATGAATGCGGTAAGTACAATTCGCTCAGCTTTAGGTGGACAAGTTCCACTGATTGGTTTTTCTGGTAGTCCTTGGACGCTTGCAACTTATATGGTTGAAGGTGGTTCAAGTAAAGAGTTCCGTTTCACCAAGCAAATGATGTATGCGCAGCCAGAAGTTTTGCATGCCTTACTTGATCATTTAGCAGATTCAGTTATTGATTATTTAAATGCTCAAATTGATGCAGGTGCTCAGGCGATCCAGATTTTTGATAGCTGGGGCGGGGCATTGGCACACCGTGAATACGTCGAATTCTCTTTAAACTACATGAATAAAATCATTGCAGGTTTACAGCGTGAGAAAGACGGCCGACGTATTCCTGTTATTGTGTTCACCAAAGGTGGCGGTCAATGGTTAGAGCCAATGATTACGACTGGTGCAGATGCATTAGGTTTAGATTGGACTACTCCACTTAATACAGCTCGTAATATTGTGTCGGGACGTGTAGCGCTACAAGGTAATCTTGACCCTGCTGTTTTATATGGCTCTGCTGCTTCAATTGAAAAAGCAGTAAAAGCAATGTTAGACGATGCTTACGCAAACGGTGAAAAAACAGGTTACGTTGCTAACTTAGGCCACGGTATTACCCAGTGGGTAGACCCTGCGCAACCAAAAATCTTTGTAGATACAGTGCATGAGTATAGTGCTAAATATCTAGGATAGTTTTTGTGCGCCATCTGATTTTACCCATTCATTTTATCGGCAAGGCTGTTTCGGCAGCCTTGTTTGGTATTCTGCTTTTAATTGCTTTTGCTTTAACAGCGCCGATGGGAAGCCATGAATATATGGGTTTTTATCGCTATGATTATTTACTTATCTATGCAGTGCTGATTCAGATCTGTCTTTTATATTTAAAACTTGAATCATGGGCAGAAGCCAAAGTTATTGCTTTATTTCATGTCATGGCGATGGTCATGGAAATATTTTTAACGCATCCCGCGATTGCGTCATGGCAATATCCTCAGCCTGCGGTATTTAAAATTTTAACTGTGCCTTTATTTGCAGGCTTTATGTATTCGGCTGTAGGTAGTTTTTTTGCACGGTCAATTCGACTGTTTCAAGTTTCTTTTGAAAAACTCCCAAGTTTTGGAACGATGCTTTTACTGGCATTTTTCTCATATATAAACTTTATGAGTAAATTTTTTGTACCTGATATTCGCTATATTTTATTTGCGATCAGTATTTTTATTTTTTGGAAGACCAAACTTTATTTTCAGCTCAACGAGCATAAATTTAAAATCCCGATGTTACCTGTATTGTTGACCCTCGCTTTTCTAATCTGGATTGCTGAAAATATTAGTACTTTTTATAAAATCTGGCTCTATCCAAGTCAGGTAGATGCTTGGCATATGGTAGGTTGGGGTAAACTGGGGTCATGGTATTTATTATTACTTTTAAGTTTGGTTCTCGTGCTTAAAATATTAGGTCATCGAGATAATCAAGGTAACTGGAATCTAAGGTAAATTTTTTCGTTAGCACTTTTCATCATATTATTTATTTTTTAATTGCTAAATCACAGCCTTCTCGCTATCTTTAATATCGTGTAATAAGAATTACACATAACAATACATAAGAAACAATCAATAATGATTTTGGAGATATACATCTATGTTAAAAAAATTAGCTTTAGCTGCTTTGTTAGCAGCTGGTTCAAGTGTTGCTATGGCTGATAACGATGTAGGTTGTGGTGTGGGTACGCAAGTATGGGCTGGCCAAAAAGGAGTGGTGCCTAAAATTCTTGCTGCAACAACAAATGGTATTTTTACTAACCAATTACTAGGGATTACTTTTGGTACTTTAGGCTGCCGTCAAGGCGGAACAGTAACTGCGCAAGTGGTTACATTCACAAATGAAAATGCTGAAGCTTTAGCACGTGATATGGCAGTAGGCCAAGGTGAAAGCCTGAACGTACTTGCTGAGTTAATGCAAATTAAACCTCAAGACAAAGATCGTTTCTTTAAAGTTTCAAAAGCAAACTTTGGTGAAATCTATTCTGCAAATAATCAAAATACGCTTCAAGTTTTAGCATCATTACAAACAGTAATGGCTAAAGATGACGTTTTAAAAGCTTACGTATAAGTTTGAAACTGAAAACCCTGTCGTATGGCAGGGTTTTTCTTATATTTAATGATAAAAATTGATGAGCTTAATGAAGTCAGTTGTTTTAGTTTTTGCCTCTTTGGCAGTGAATATTGCTTATTCAGCAGATATAAATCCATCTATTCAAAAATATTGGTCAATTGCAGAACAACAAAATCTAGATCAAGACATTACATGGCAAAGGCTCATGTATGCCAATAAAAACCAGAAAAGTGAGGTCACTTACGGTGGCTATTTCCTATCAAAAAATGGAAAAAATAATCTAAAAGAAGAGCTGAAAGCGGATATCTCGGCATTATTTATGCCTGCTCAAGATAATCAGTCGATTCGTTGTAAGTTCCCTGCGCGTAGCCAATGGCTCATGCAAAAAGTCGGCATTCAAGAAAATGAATTGCCTCAAGTAAAGTGTACCGAATTTGAAAATTGGATTGGGCAAATTAAGCCCTACAAAGCGACATTAATTTATGCGACCGATTTTATGGGCAATCCGAGCTCGATGTTTGGCCATACTTTATTGCGTTTAGACCCAAAAGATCAGCAACAATTAAATTTAGTTTCCTATGCTGTAAATTATGCAGCAACGGTGGCAGGCAACGACAACTGGTCATATGCATGGAAAGGTTTAACAGGGCAGTATCCGGGTGAATATTCACTAATGCCTTATTACCGTAAAGTAAAAGAATATGGCGATTTTGAAAGCCGTGATTTATGGGAATATGAGCTAAATTTAACTCCTGAGGAAACACGTTTCTTGGTGTCTCACATTTGGGAAATGCAACATGTGAGTTTCCCTTATTACTTTGTGAGTGATAACTGTGCCTATCGATTGTTGGGATTAGTGGATTTAGTAAAACCTGAATCTAAATTACAAGAAAAATTTACTTATGCATCCATTCCAATGGAAACCATTAAATCGATGCAGCAGCAGGGACTCACCAAAGCTCCTGTATATCGACCTGCTTTAGAAACCCAATTATTGTCCCAAGCTCATCAGCATGGTGCCTCACTGGCGAAGGTCGCTCATCAAATTGCGATGCTGCCTATACAGCATTCTTCTCAGATTTTAAAATCATTTACTGAGCAGGATCAGGCTAAAATCCTCGAGATGGCTTACGATGATTTATATCTACAGTTTATTGGTCGTAAAGTTGAAGAAAGCATTGCTCAGCCGCAGTTACGTCAGCTTTTAGCACTCAGAAGTCAGATTGATTTAGATAAGCAACGTCAAGAACCAAAAAGACCAGCAAAGGAACCAACTCAAGGTCATAACGCGCGTAATCTTTCAGTGAAAGCTGGTGAGGTTCAAGGAGATAAGTTTATTGAACTTGGTCATCGGCAAGCCTACCATGACTTAATAGACCCTCAAGGCGGATATCGTGCCGGTACTCAATTACTATTTTTAAATGGTAACGCGCAGTGGCGAAATGACCATTTAAAACTAGAACGTCTTGATCTGTTAGAAGTGAACTCTTATAACCCAATTCAACCATTTAAAACACCGCTGAGTTGGGGTTTTAATTTAGGTTGGCGTCAAGAAGCCATTCATGATGGAAGCTTTAGTGAAGACAAACAACACGGCGTAGCAAGCTTTAATGCTCAGGTCGGTTACAGTCTTGCAGACTATGGGCGAAAGCATATTTGCTATGGACAAGTACAAACCTATGTACAAACAGGTTCAAATCTAGATAAAGGGTGGCGCGTAGGAATGGGGCCAACTTTAGGTTGTATGAATCAATGGTTTGAGCGTTTCAACTCTGTGGTGCAAATTGAATTGCCATATTGGGAAGATCAAAACCAATGGAATTTGAGAGTAAATACTCAGTGGCAATATGTGATTAATCGCAATAATGCCGTTCGATTGAATTGGGACTATGAGCAACAAAACCATCAAGACTGGATGAAATCAAGTCTAGGATATGTTTGGTTCTTTTAAAGAATAAATGTATAAAAAAAGAGAAATGAGTTTATTCATTTCTCTTTTTTTGTTTTTAGACAAGACGATTATTTCTTTATTGCATTTAATACTGCATACGCTGCCTTAATGCGTTCTTCATTTGGAATACGTTTATTGGTTAACATGACTAAACCAATATTTTCTTTTGGAATAAACACCACATAAGTTCCAAAGCCATTTGTTGAGCCAGTTTTGTGGAACATCTTAACTGAAGGTTCTTTGGAAATGGCAGTCACTTTATTAGGCTTCATCACGATTTGCTCTGAATTACTGTCTAATAAAGTTTGTAAAGGCGCTGGATAAGAAAATTCTTCCCAACCCAAGGCTTGATACATGGTGCCGACTTGATAGAAACCTTTATGTGTTTCATTAATTGCACGTTGAATATCTTTCGGATATTTCAGTGGGTTGAGGTTGGCATTAATAAAACTCAGCATGTCTGGTAGTGTCGATTTAACGCCGTATGCAGGAGCATCTAGCGGACCAGGGTTAACACGAATTGGCTGATTTTCTTGGTTATAGCCAAAAGCATAGTTTTGCATCTGAGTTTTAGGAACATTTACATAGCTATGTTTTAAGCCAAGGCCCGGAAAAATTGTTTTTTCTAAGACTTGGTCGAAAGGTTTATTCATAGACAAAGCAACAACTTTTCCAAATAGGCCAATACTTGGATTTGAATATTGTCTGTATTCACCGATTGGGTTTTTAGGTTTCCAGTCTTTGAAAAAAGTTAAAACTTGTTGGTCTGTTTGTACTTCATCTGGGAATTGCAAGGCAAGGTTACCACTTGTATACGTTGCGAGTTGAAGTAAGTTAACTTGGTCAATCGGTGTGTTTTTTAATTCTTTCCAATATTTACCAGGCGTATCGTCAAAAGAGATTTTTCCTTTATTTTTTGCATATCCACCTGCTGTCGCGGTAAATAATTTACTGACTGAACCGAGCTCAAAAATGGTACTGCTATTTACGGCTTTTTTATCTTGAACAGATTGAAGACCATAATACATTTCATACTTTTTATTATTTTGAATAACACCCACAGCCATACCTGGCACATCATATTTATCTAATAAAGGTTTAAAATTTTGATCTACCAGTTTTTTAATTTCTTGGTCTTTTGGTGTATTGCCCGCATAAATTGAGGTACTAAAAATAAAAAGAGGGGGTAAAAGTAAGCAAGAAATTTTTTTAAATCGCATGATTAACTCTAAATCGTTTAAAAATAAAGATGCGTACTTTTATAACAAAAATCACCTAATTTGATTGTTATGTTTTATTGGTTAAGTGCTTTAAATAGATATAAAAAAGCCCAACTTCGGCGGGCTTTTATTTTGGTAGTAAAACCAGATTAATAGCTTTCTGGTACTGCACTTAAAAATTCACGACGTGCTTCTTTATCGGTTTTAAAATCTCCGACAAATGAAACTGTACGGGTGGTAGATTCTTGTTTGCCTACACCACGCATCATCATACACATATGTGCTGAATCGATGACTACAGCAACACCGCGAGCACCAGTCACTTCTGCGACAGCTTCTGCGATTTGTTGAGTCAGATTTTCCTGAATTTGCAAACGGCGAGCAAACATCTCGGTAATACGTGCAAATTTAGATAGACCAAGAACTTTGCCTTCCGGTAAATAGGCAACATGAACACGGCCGTAGAATGGGAGGAGATGATGTTCGCAAAGCGAATAGAATTCAATATTCTTCACCAATACCATTTCATGGTTATCTGATGGGAAAACAGCATTATTGGTGACTTCTTCTAAAGTTTTACTATAGCCAGAAGTTAAATATGAAAAAGCTTTAGCCGCACGCACAGGCGTATCTTTAAGGCCGGGACGATCAAGATCTTCACCGACGGCAGTCAGGATATTTGCGTACGATTGCTGCATTGACATAAGACGTATAAATTTACTCTATTAGACAAGCTCGGCATTGTATCAGAAACATGACCTGATGTTCATAAATCCTCGCACTATATTTATTTTGGTTTTGCGCAGGCTTAATAAAAGATGAATAAATTTCATGTTTTTTATCGTTAATAGTCAAGTGGTTGGACATGAAATGTGCGTTTAATATGGGTAAGTTCTAAATGATCGCTTCATGGCATCATATTTGCACAAAAGCATTATTATAAAACACAAGGATAAGACATGTCAGAACGTCCAATCACCTTCTTTTTTCGTGGCGGTCAGCATCAAGTAGAAAATGTCCTACCCACAATGACGATTTTACAGTTTCTACGAGAATATACTCAAAATGGTAAAACCAGACAGACTGGTACAAAAGAGGGCTGTGCTGAGGGCGATTGTGGTGCATGTACGGTAGTGATTGGTGAGCTGGTCAATGACAACCTGCAATTACGTAGTGTGAATGCGTGTATTCAGTTTTTACCCACTTTAGATGGTAAAGCTCTATTTACAGTAGAAGACCTTCATAGCTTATTGCCTGTACAAGATGGGACACTTCATCCAGTTCAACAGTCGATGGTCGATATGCATGGTTCCCAATGCGGTTTTTGTACACCCGGTTTTATCATGTCGTTATGGTCAATGTATGAAAATGAACAACATTCTCCAAGCAAAGATAAAATCAGTGATTATCTTTCTGGAAACTTATGTCGCTGTACAGGCTATCGCCCTATTTTAGATGCAGCACAAAAAGCTTATGACTATCCACGTGTTGTATTAGAACGTCAAAAAGTAATTGATGTATTAAAAGAAATCAAAGCATTACCTGCATTGTATTTAAATAATCATGGTCAGCAATTTTTTGCACCAAAGACCTTGCAGGATTTCTCTACTTTACGTTTACAGTTGCCGCAAGCACGTATTGTTGCAGGTAGCACAGATGTAGGTTTGTGGGTAACAAAGCAAGGCCGTGATTTGGGCGATATGCTTTATATCGGTCAAGTTGAAGAGCTGAAAAAGATTGTAGTCACAGACCATGCTTTAACGATTGGGGCAAATGTAAGTTTGAGTGATGCACTCATTAAAATTTCAGATTTTTATCCCGACTTTCAAGAATTACAGCGCCGTTTTGCTTCCATGCCGATTAAAAATGCAGGAACACTAGGTGGAAATATTGCTAATGGTTCGCCTATTGGTGATTCAATGCCGGCATTAATTACGCTAGCTACACGATTGATTTTGCGTGTAGGTGTGCAGACCCGTGAAATTGCTTTGGAAGACTTTTATTTAGATTATCAAAAAACAGCATTACAGCTCGGTGAGTTTGTTGAGACGATTGTTATTCCACTTCGTGAAGGGCAGACGCGTTTTAAATTTGCCAGCTATAAAATTGCCAAACGATTTGAGCAAGATATTTCTGCGGTATGTGCAGCCATTTCATGTGAGCTAGATAATGATGGTGTCGCTCACAATGTAAGAATTGCTTTTGGTGGCATGGCTGCTATTCCCAAACGTGCAAAATATGCAGAAGCCATATTGGAAGGCCAACAACTTGCAACAGAATTGATCGTTCATGCACAAGAAGCATTGTCGCAAGACTATCAACCTTTAGATGATGGACGTGCTAGCTCGGCATATCGTTTACACGTCGCGAAAAACTGTTTACAGCGGTTTTATATAGAAAAAGTCCTGTCTCAAACGATTACTCGTGTGAATGATTTGATTACTATGGTGGAGATCTAACATGAATCAAACCATTGACTTAAGTGTTTCTAAAAAATCCGCTAAAGCAGGCGACTCGATTCCACACGAAAGTGCACATTTACATGTAACTGGGCAGGCAACCTATATTGATGATTTACCCGAGCTTGAAAATACCATGCATTTGGCAGTCGGATTTTCAAATTGTGCCAAAGGCAAAATTATTAAATTTGATTTGGATGCCGTGCGTCAGGCTGACGGTGTTCGTGCAGTTTTTTCGGCAAAGGATATTGATGTTGAAAATAATTGGGGACCAATTGTAAAAGATGACCCAATTTTTGCCGAAGAGCAGGTTGAGTTTTATGGACAAGCCTTGTTCGTGGTTGTTGCTGAGAGTTATCAGCAAGCCCGTCAGGCAGTTCGCTTAGCAAAAATTGAGTATGTGCCCGAAACCCCAATTTTAACGATTCAAGATGCAATTAAAAAAGAATCGTGGGTGTTACCGCCTGTTGAATTTAGCCATGGTGAAGTTGAGCAGGCATTTCAAAACGCAGCACATCAACTTTCAGGTGCTATTGAGCTGGGTGGGCAAGAGCATTTTTATCTTGAAGGACAGATTTCTTATGCGATTCCACAAGAAAATCAGAGCTTAAAAGTCTATTGCTCAACGCAACATCCAACCGAAATGCAGCTGCTGATTTGTCATGCACTAGGCATGAATATGCATCAGGTGAGTGTGGAAAGCCGCCGTATGGGCGGTGGTTTTGGTGGTAAAGAGTCGCAGTCGGCACAGTGGGCATGCATTGCATCTTTGGCAGCACAAAAAACAGGCCGTCCGTGTAAATTACGCTTAGATCGTGATGATGACATGAGTGCTACAGGCAAACGTCACGGTTTTGCTTATGAGTGGTCTGTAGCTTTTGATGACAGTGGTGTTCTGCAAGGCTTAAAGGTACAACTGGCTTCAAACTGCGGTTTTTCGGCTGATCTTTCTGGGCCAGTGAATGAACGTGCGATTTGCCATATTGGCAATGCCTATTATCTAAATGCAGTTGAGCTACGTAACTTACGTTGTAAAACCAATACTGTTTCTAATACCGCATACCGTGGTTTTGGTGGACCGCAAGGCATGTTTGTCATCGAAAATATTATTGATGACATTGCTCGTTATTTAGGTTGTGACCCGGTTGAAATTCGTCAACGTAATTTCTTTGCTGAACAGCCCGGTGCCGGACGTGACCGTATGCACTATGGGGCAGAAGTCCGTGATAATGTTGCGCCAAAATTGGTAGCTGAATTATTGCAGACTAGCGATTATGCGAAACGCAAACAAGACATTCATGCCTTTAATCAGAACAATCACATCATTAAGCGTGGTATTGCGTTAACCCCATTAATGTTTGGTATTTCGTTTAATGCCGTACATTACAATCAGGCAGGTGCACTGGTGTATGTGTACATGGATGGCACTGTCGCGATTACGCACGGTGGTACAGAAATGGGACAAGGGCTATATACCAAAGTACGGCAGATCGCTGCACATGAGTTGGGTTTACCAATCGATAGCGTTCGTTTAATTGCAACCGATACTTCTCGTGTACCAAATACTTCGGCAACTGCAGCATCAAGTGGCGCAGATCTAAACGGTAAAGCTGTTCAAAATGCCTGTATTAAAATTCGTGAGCGTCTGGCTAAACTTGCAGCCGAAATAAGTCAAAGTGAAGCTGAACAAGTCCAGTTTGAAGATAGTATGGTTTCAACAGCGAATGGTCATTCATGGACATTTCCTGACTTGGTTCAACGAGCATATATGGCACGTGTACAACTATGGGACAGTGGTTTTTATAAAACTCCAGAAATTCACTATGATCAGGTCAACCATTTGGGGCGTCCATTTTTCTATTATGCCTATGGTGCAGCGGTCAGTGAGGTCGCAATAGATACCTTAACTGGGGAAATGAAAGTATTGCGCGCTGATATTTTGCATGACGTCGGGCGGTCAATTAACCCTGCAATTGATATTGGACAAATTGAAGGCGGTTTTGTGCAAGGGATGGGATGGCTTACGACAGAAGAGCTGTATTGGCAGCCGCAGGGACCACACGCAGGCCGTTTGTTTACCCATGCGCCTTCAACTTATAAAATCCCGACCAGTGTAGATATTCCTCATATTTTTAATGTCAAACTGTTCAATAATCAAAATCAGGCAGACACCATTTACCGCTCCAAAGCTGTAGGTGAACCGCCATTTATGTTGGCATTATCTGTTTTCTCTGCAATTCGTCAGGCGGTACAGGCGGCTATTCCCGAAAAAGCTCCGCTCGTGCTCAATGCTCCAGCAACTGCCGAGGAAATTTTACGTGCAATTGCGATTGGACGAGGACAGGCTTTGGCTAACCGTCTACAAGCTAAAATGTAGAAGATTATGCAACATTTACAATGGTGGGCTGATTTTGTAGCGTGGCAAGTCGATGCTGTGCCTATGGTATTGGTCACAGTAGTTCGCGCTGATGGTTCAACACCACGAGAAGTTGGTGCAACCATGTTATTGCGGTTTAATTTACAACAGCAATGGCAGCAGTCAGATACGATCGGTGGCGGGCATTTAGAGTTTCAGGCGATTGATATCGCTAAAGCAATGTTAAAAGAAACGGAAACTAGTGTGAGGCGTATTGAACGCTTTAACCTCAGTGCTCGGTTAGGGCAGTGTTGTGGCGGAGTAATGTGGTTATTGTTTGAAAAAATATCACCCGCTGAAATTGCGTCGGATTTATCTGGGAGTTTGCAAGCATGGCGAGCTGGAAAGCATATATGGCGTAACGTCTCACATCAATATGCATCCACTTGGCAGACTATGGATATGGAACAACAACCAAGTTTCGAGTTTCATTCTGGCAGCAGTGAAGAATGGCAATTTGGCCAGCAGATTCAACCAAATGTCATGCAAGTGCTGATTTGTGGCGCGGGGCATGTGGGTGAAGCAATTGTCCGTTGTTTATTACCTATTGGTGTTCGGGTGAAATGGATTGATCCACGTGATGATATTTTTCCACCAGATTTACTGCAACAGGTGCAATGCTTAACGACTGATACCTTAGACGCCGAGATCGAGCATTTTGACCGTTTAGGCGCAATTTTAATATTAACTCATGACCATCAATTAGATTTGCAACTATGTTTTTCAGCCTTGAAACCTGCGGCAAAACCATTTGCTTATGTTGGGATGATTGGCTCAAAAAGTAAAAGGGCTATTTTTGAAAAGCGTATGCAAATACGTGGTTATACTCAGGAAACATTACAACGTTTGGTTTGCCCGATCGGGGTAGAAGGAATTTCATCGAAACAACCTGCAATGATTGCCATTGCAGTAGTTGCTCAATTATTACAAGTATTTGATGTAAAAAAATGATCCCAAAGGATCATTTTTTTTGTTCGAACTTAGGATTTTTTTCTGCACGTTTAAGCAGTACGAGAACGGCACCTGTACCACCTTGATTTTCAGGGGCACTTACAAAAGCCAAAACATCGCGGTGTTGACGTAACCATCCGTTGACATAGGTTTTTAAGACTGCTTCTGGGCCTTTACCATGCACAATTTTGATGACATTTTGATTTTCATCTTTTGCCATCTGGATAATTTGTAAAACTGCGTCACGTGCTTGCTCAATCGTGCAGCCGTGTAAATCTACAGCTTCAAACCAACGCATCTTGCCTGCTTTTAAATCTTCAAAAACTTTATGTTGAAGAGTCGCAATGCGATAGCTTAGCGTTGCTTGGCTTGCGACCGGATTTAAAGCAGCTTGAGTATCGGATAACTCAGCATGTTCGGTGTCAGGACCACCTTCGGCAGCTGCACGTTTCGCTAGCGTTTGTGCGTCGACTTTTCTGGTACGAGGTGTTTTTACATCGGCAACATTGCTGTTGTTGATGCGTTTTACACCTGCAACAGCCTGTTGAAACAGATGGGTATCTTCCAATTCTTCAGACTCAGCCTGAGATTTTTTAGTCTCAGGCTGATTTGTGATTTTGCTTGAATGAGGATTGGAGATTTGCTTTTTAAATTGCTTCAATAACTTCTGTTGCTCTTTAGAAAGCGAAGAATCTTTATTACTCATATATCTTCATTAAACCGTTTGGGGTTGTCCAAAAAGGGCAGTAAAAGCTTGATCTGGACGAGGTTGTTTCATAAAACTTTCGCCCACCAAGAAGCTGTGAATATCATGCTCTTGCATCATATGTACATCATCTGGTGTAGCAATACCGCTTTCAGTAATTAATAAACGTGAGGTCGGAAGTAATTTTTTCAATCGAATGGATGTATTTAAATCTACATCAAACGTTTTTAAATTACGGTTATTCACGCCTAATAAACATTGCTCAGAAAGCTTTAAAGCGCGTTCCATTTCTTCTTCGTCATGAACTTCAACCAATACATCAAGTTGATGTTCAAACGCAGTTTTAGACATTTCTTCGAGTTGCTGGTCAGACAAACAAGCAACGATTAATAAAATACAGTCAGCATGCAAAGCACGAGCTTCAACTACATTATATGGGTCAATCAGAAAGTCTTTACGTAAAGCAGGGAGGGCACAATGATTGCGAGCAATCGCAATATTTTCATCTGCTCCCTGAAAGAAATCAACATCGGTCAGTACCGATAGACATGCTGCTCCAGCTTGTTCATATTGCTGGGCAATTTCGGCAGGATTAAAGTCTGCGCGAATAATTCCTTTTGATGGAGACGCTTTTTTAATTTCAGCAATTACACCAGGGCGTTTATGTTTTAAAGCATTTGCAAAGCCTCGAACTGGAGTCGCAGCTTTTGCTAGTTCTTCAACATCTTGCAAATTACGTTGCTTTAAACGCGCAGCAAGTTCCTCATGTTTACGGTCAACAATTTTACCTAAAATGGTATTTTGAATATTAATCATGAGAAATCCTTAATCTGCCTGAGATTGCTTTAATGTTTTGGTAAATTCAGCCAAAACACTCATTTTTTCTAAAGCCTGTCCGCCATAGATAATATCTTGAGCGAATGTAACAGCCTGAGCATAAGTTTTGGTAATGCCCGCCACATAGATGCCTGCACCTGCATTAAGCGCAATCATGTTTGCTGCTTTTTCACCAATATCGGATTTATTTTTGCTTAAAGCATCTTTAATTAACTTTAGACTTGCTGTTGCATCAGCGACAACCAAACCACTTAAAGTTTGCGACTCAATTCCCACATCTTCAGGATTAAGCGTCCACTCAGTAATTTCACCATCTTTGAGTTCGGCAATAGCAGTAGGAGCGGCAAGACTGATTTCATCAAGACCGTCTTTTGAATGAACAACCATCACGTGTTCAGCACCTAGTTGTTTCATCACTTCGGCAATTGGGCGACACAGTTCATCTGAAAATACGCCAATCACAAATCGCTTTACACCAGCCGGGTTGGTCAGTGGGCCAAGTAAATTAAAAATACTTCGAATACCAAGTTCACGACGTGGGCCAGCAGCATATTTCATGGCTTTGTGATGGTTTGGTGCAAACAAGAAACCTACACCCATTTCACGGATACAGCGCTCGGTTTGTTGCATATCTAAATCAAGATGAATACCTGCTTGTTCAAGTAGGTCTGATGAACCCGATTTACTTGAAACGCCACGGTTACCATGTTTTGCAATGGTTGCGCCTGCTGCTGCAATGACAAAGCTTGAAGCTGTAGAGACGTTAAATAAATTTTGGCCATCACCACCAGTACCCACAATATCAACTAAATGTTTGATATCACTAACATCGATCTTGATCGCAAATTCGCGCATGACGCGTGCAGCAGCCGTCATTTCGTCAATGCTTTCACCTTTCATGCGTAGGCCCATCATTAAAGCACCAATTTGTGCTTCGGTTGCCTCACCTTGCATGATGCTGCGCATAATTTCTTCCATTTGAGGCTGAGTCAAATGAATGTTCTTGGTAATGTGGTTGAGCGCCTGTTGGATATTCATAGTCATGATTTACAGCATTAATGATTAAAATTTTTAGGTGAAGTTGATCGAGTGCGGGAGGTTCGGCCTATTGCGTTCCATGATTCACTAGCTAGGGGGCTATGTTAGCAGAAAATAACCAAAGATTTTTGCTGTTCGATAAGAGTTTTAAAAATTTTGCTCAGTTAGGGTATGGGGTTGAGTCATAAACAGAATTTATTTATTGAAAAAGGTTTTAGTTTATTGAGAGTTTTTATGATAAATAATTAACTATTTGGTATATCTTAAACATCAATATATCTAGAAAAAATGTGTATAAATCAACCAAATAAAAGTGGATATAGTAGGGCGATCTTTATTTTGTCTATTAATAAATATGTATTTAAATAACTTGAAATATGTAGGAGCTTTAAAAAATAAGCGCTCATTTATTTTTGTATTTGTTGCACTGTTTCATCCACTAGAAAGCTATGCGCAAGAAGCTGTAGAGCAACCACAAAAACAAGCTAAAACAGATAAAGTAGTCCGTGTCGCGGTGACAGGGTCTCGGATTTCAAAAGCACAAAAAGATGGCCCGACTAGTGTGACCGTAATTACCGCAGCCGATATTGAAAAACAAGGGTTTAGTAATGCATTTGATGCGCTTAATAACCTTACGCAGAACACGGGTTTTGTACAAGGCGCCGATTATGGAAATACTTTTACGCCTGCGGCTAATGCTATTAGTTTACGGAGCTTAGGACCGAATCATACTTTGACTTTGATTAATGGGCATCGGGTTGCAGATTATCCTGTGCCATACGATGGGTCTGTCAATTTCGTAAATTTAGCCAATATTCCCACTGCCATTATTGACCGTATTGAAATATTAAACGGTGGTGCCTCTGCAATTTATGGTTCAGATGCAATTGCAGGTGTGGTGAATATTATTCTGAAAAAGAAAACAGATGGCACACAATTTAATATCAAGGCAGGCGGAACCAAAGAAGGCGGTGAAAATTTACGTTTACAACTGAGTGGTAGTAAAACTTTAGACAAGCTTAGTCTTGTTTATGGGATTGAACTCAGCGGCCGTGAACCGATATGGGCAGCCGATCGGGATTTTATGAAGAGCCGAACTCGTTTGGGAGAAAAACCAGACACGGTTGTGGGCCGTAAAAATGCCGATACTGGTAAATATCTTTCAATTGGCGGGTGTCAGGCCTTTAATGGTTTATTTAACGGATCAGTCAATAATATAGGGCAAGCAGGTGCAGACAATTGTGCGAGTGGTTTGGCACGACCAACTTATTGGACTGTCCAAACCCAAAACCGTAGTCAAAATGGTTATCTCGGTTTAGATTATGAGTTAAATGATAAAACTCAATTATTTGCAGATTTTTTGATTGGGGCCAATCAAATTGAAAACAATACGCGTGGTCCGACATGGACTTCTTTAGGTGGATCAAGTGGTTATTTCCTCAATCAAGATTCGGGAAATTATGAAATTTGGAATCGTCGTTTTGCACCTGAAGAATTAGGCGGGGTGGAACGCGTAAATAAAAAGTGGAAAGAACTCTCTTCGAACTTAAACTTCGGAATTCGAGGTGATATTGGAGAAACGAGCTGGAGTTATGAAGCAGCCTATAATGGTTCCATTTATACCAGTCAGCTACACCGCCAAGGTTTATTACGTGCGAATGTCGATGAATATTTCTTAGGTAAGCAACTTGGCACAGATGCAGATGGTATTCCTATTTATTCACCTCATTTAGATCGTTTAAGTCGACCACTGACAGCAAACGAATTTGAGAGTATTTCGGGTACCACAAAAGAAAAAGATAAGTCATGGGCACAAAGTTTGACCTTAAGTGCGAATGGTGACGTATTTAAGTTACCTGCAGGAACTGCCAAACTTGCAGCAGTGGCTGAAATTGGGCGTCAAGGCTTTTCAATTAAGCCAGATCAGGCACTTGAAAATGGTGAGTTTTATAATGCGAGTTCTAGTGGCGAATATAGTGGCACTCGTACACGCCAAGCACTTAGTGCAGAATTATTCTTGCCTTTAGCGAAACCATTAAATTTAACCTTGTCTGGACGTTATGACCGTTATGCTTTGTCAGATAACAGTATTGATAAGCTAACTTTCGGTTCAGGCCTTGAGTTTAGGCCACATCCGACTTTATTGGTGCGCGGTAACTACGCAACTAGTTTTCGTGCACCAGATATGAACTATCTGTTCTTAAATAAGCAAAAAGGTTATTTCGCAAGTACGACTGACTATTTACGTTGTAGCCAAACGGGACAACCTTTAGATAAATGTAGCTTTAAAGATTACTCGCCTGGGGCAAACTATACTTTAACCGGAAACAAAGAATTGAAACCTGAAGAGGGTAAATCTTATGGTGCAGGTTTTGTTTGGTCGCCAACCAATAAATTTGATATTAGCGTCGATTACTGGGATATCAAAATTGATAATCTTGTGACCAATTTAAGTGAAGATAAAATTCTACGATTAGAAGCAGATTGTCGTTTAGGCAATCAAGATATTAACTCTGCGGCTTGTATTGATGCATTGGCACGTGTAGAGCGTAACCCTGCAAATGCAGTTGTCGATCCAAATGTGATTAAGAATATTAATATTGTTCCGATTAATGCTGCATCAGACCATACCCGCGGGATTGATTTCACTAGCAGATGGCGCTGGAAAACAGACAGCTTTGGTAACTTTCTCTGGACGGTAAATTATAGCCGTGTACTAGAACATGAATATCAACAATCAAAAGATGGCGAGAAAGATGATTACCTAAAAGATTTAACTATTCAGGATTGGCGTGACCGTTTTAATACCAGTCTCAGCTGGAGCTTTGGTGATTGGGCATCAACAGTATTAGTTAATCGTTATGGCAAAATTCCAAACGGCGACCAGACTGCCTATCTAAGCCCAACGTATTTAGTGAACTGGAGCGGTACTTATCAAATCTCTCCAAAAGCGTCTGCTTCAATCATTATTAATAACCTGTTTGACAAAGTGAAACGAGATGATACGGGTGGTTGGCCGTATTATCCGGTAGGATCATATTCACCATTTGGCCGTCAAGGTTGGTTGGAGTTTAACTATAAATTCTAAGAATGATGTATGGATGCAGCGAAGTGGTACAGCATTTGCTGCATCTTTTTATTTAAAACTACAGAGGATAAAACCCCTTATGCTGGTCAAGCCTTCATTTAAAAAAAGATTGCTACTTACAACATTATTATCTTTATCTGCGACACAGATTTTTGCATCGAATAACAGTGAACAAATCCCGATTGGTAAATTACCTGAATGGGTTGTACCCGAATCTTATGATTTAGATTTTAAGATTGATCCCGCACAAAAAGGCTATACCGGTAAAACCACTATTCATTTAAAGCTGGCTCAAGCTACAGATCACATCTGGATTCATGGTAAATCTTTGACGGTGAAAGATGTGAGTATCACATCGGCTGAGGGTGCTAAAACCAAAGCAAAATATGAGCAAGCCTCCGAGGTTGATGGGGTTAGTAAAATTAAATTTGCCAAGACTTTGCCAGCAGGACAGTATCAACTCGTTCTAGATTTTAATGCGGCGTACGACCAGCAGCTCGACGGTATTTATAAAATCGAGTTTGAGGGTAAACCTTATGTGATGACTCAAATGGAAGCAATTAGTGCACGCCAGTCATTCCCATCATTTGATGAGCCACGTTTTAAAACGCCGTTTAATATTCGTTTGACGATTCCAAGCAAATATTCAGGGTTTGCCAATACCCAACAAACATCTGAGCAAGCAGAGAAGTCAGGTTGGAAAACACTCAGTTTTGCACAGACCAAACCACTACCAACGTATTTACTTGCATTGGCTGTTGGACCGTGGCAATTACAAAAAGGACCTGATATTGGAGCAACTTCATGGCGTAAGCAGCCTATCCAGTTACGTGGTATTGCACCCGATGCTAAAGCTGAAAAAATGCAGCATGCTTTATCTGAAACGCCAGCCATTTTAAAAACTTTAGAAGATTATTTTGCCTTTGGTTATCCATTTGACAAGCTAGATTTACTAGCAGCACCAGACTTTGCCGCTGGTGCAATGGAAAACCCAGGGCTAATTACTTTTAGAGATTACTTGATGTTGCTAGATAAGGACTCGCCAGTCTCTTTTGTACAGAATTCATTTAATGTCAATGCACATGAGCTGGCGCATCAATGGTTTGGTGATGTCGTCACGATGCCGTGGTGGGATGATTTATGGCTAAATGAATCTTTTGCGACATGGATGCAAAGTAAAATCACTCAAAAATTACATCCCGAATTTAATGCTGACCTAGAACGTATTGCAGATACTGCCGATGCGATGAAAAGTGATAGTTTGGTGAGTGTACGCCGTATTCGCCAGCCTATTTTAAGCAATGCCGATATTCAAACTGCTTTTGATGGCATCACTTACCAAAAAGGTGCGGCTGTTTTAAATATGTTTGAAAGCTATTTGGGCGAAGAAAAATTCAAACAAGGTGTGCGCAATTATATTAATAAGCACCAATATGGTAATGCGACAGCCAATGATTTAATTAGCGTTTTAGCAGAGCAGTCTGGACAAGGTGAGCGTTTTGCCAGAGCGATGAAAAGTTTCCTTGATCAACCAGGTGTGCCTTTAGTTAACACCGCATTACAGCAAGAAGGCAATAAAGTCTTTTTAAATGTGAAGCAAAGCCGTTACTTACCTGTGGGTTCAAAAGGTGATGCAAGAAGCCTGTGGGGTGTACCATTATGTGTACGTTATGAAGTTCCAAATGCAACCAGTAAGGTCCAGTGTGAATTGGTAGATCAAGCAGAAGCCAAGATTGAACTCAAAGGTGCTAGCCTTGGCAGTTGGTATATTCCAAATGCAGATGCGGCAGGATATTACCAATTTAGTTTGCCTCAAAAAGAGTTTACTCGTCTGACTGCTGCTACAGAAAAGCTTTCTAATACTGAACAGTTGGCCTACGCCTATGCGATTTCAGCGGCATTTAACCACGGTGATATTAATTTATTGGCTGTCGTAGATGCTGCGAAGAAATTTGCCAATTCAAATAGCCGACAAATTAGTACAGCGCTGTTTTCCCAGTTAAGTACGATTTATCGTCATGTATTGAAAACAGAAGCTGAACGTGAACATTTTAGAAAAGTCTTAGCTAATTTATATTTACCTAAATTAAATCAGTTGGGTTATGTCAGCAAAAAAGGTGAACCAGCTGAAGACAGTTTATGGCGTAGTGAGTTGGTTAGATTTCTTGCTTTAGATATTCAAATTTCAGAAGTTCGTACACAACTGTTAAAACAGTCAGATGCTCTCTTTGCTCAAAAGCAGCTTAACTTTGCTCAAGTAACACCTGAATTATTGCCAACTATTTTAGCTGTACGTGTACAAGAAAAAGGCCAACCTGCTTTTGATCGTTTATCTGGAGAGCTACAACGCGTGACTCAACCGACACAACGTCTTGCAATTCTTACAGCCCTAGGTTCAGCAAATCAAGAAGCAACACGCCAACAAGCACGTCAGTTGATTTTGAACCCTCGTGTTAAAGTCGGTGAAGTTCGTACCGTGGTCAACTCAATCAATAATTATGGAGATGAGCAAGGGGGTCTATGGTCTTGGTTTAAAGTAAATCATGACGCCGTGTTTGATCGTTTAGGTAAATCTTCGGCTGGGCGTTTCCCTGCTATGTTTAGTGGGGGAGCTTGTACCCAACAACAAGCGGCACAGTTAAATGACTTTTTTGCACCACGAACTAAAGAATTGGTTGGGGTTGAAAGAGGATTGAAACAGACCAAAGAGCGTATTCAACTCTGCGAATCTTTAGTGGCTAAACAAGATGGATCACTTGTGCAACAATTAAAGTTGTAATTGTTCCAGCCATGAAAAAAGCCAACTGATCTTAGTTGGCTTTTTTATTCAGGTTACTTATCAAATCCAGTCATTTTTAAAATGACTTATTCGAAGCTGAATTATGCATAAATATCTAAAAAGTTTTTAAAGATTTGATGGCCATGCTGACTCAAAATTGATTCAGGATGGAACTGCACACCTTCGACAGGCAATGTCTTATGTTTAATACCCATAATTTCTTCCATTGAGCCATCTGCTTCGTTGGTCCAGCACGTTACTTCAAGGCAATCAGGCAGAGTTTGCTGATCAATCACCAATGAATGATAACGAGTTGCCGAGAATGGGCTAGGGAGATTACTGAAAATACCTTTATTGCTATGGTACATATCAGATAAACGTCCGTGCATCACTGTTTTGGCTCTTACAATTTTTCCGCCAAAAGCTTGCCCAATACTTTGATGCCCTAAACACACGCCAAGCAAAGGAATTTTTCCGGCAAAGTGATTAATTGCAGGAATTGAAATACCTGCTTCACTTGGAGAGCAAGGGCCAGGACCAATCACAAGATATTTTGGTTGCCATCGTTCAATATCCTCTAATGTAACTTGATCATTGCGAACTACTTTTACTTCCTGATTCAACTCGCCAAAGTATTGGACGATGTTGTAGGTAAAAGAGTCGTAATTGTCGATCATTAGAAGCATGATGAACTTAACCTCATGATAATTAATATATATTTAATAAGTGACTAGAGTTTTACTCAAAATGTTACTCACTTTTTAAAAAGTACCTTTATTTGATCAAATAAAAAGCCGCTTTCTAAGCGGCTAATGTACCAGAATTTCCTTGTCTTGTAATAACTTCATGCTTTTTTACTGGCAAAAGCATATTAATAATTATAAGTCCATGTGTTTCTTAAACTAAAAAGAGTCGTGCAAGTTGGTAGTTTAATTTGAAGATGTCTCTGTATTATTGGGCAAAAGTTGCCACACAAAATTTTCTTGATTCAGTGGAGTAAACCCTATTTTTTGATAGAGCCACGAAGCTGTACTGGTAAGTAACATAATTCTGCGAAGTTTAAGAGTTTCCAAGTGTTCTAAGCAGCATTCCATCAGCCATCGCCCTAAACCTAACTTTTGAAACTCATCGATGACAAAAACATCTTTTACATAAGCAAAGGTTGCATAGTCTGTAATGATACGAGCAAGACCAATTTGTTGGTTGTTCGGATCATATAATCCAAAGCATAAACTATGTTGTATAGCGGTTTGCATTGTTTCTAAATCAATCCCTTTTGCCCATTTTGAATGGTATAAAAAAGAATGAATCACCTCTATGTCGAGTTTAGAGGGATCTGTAGAAACAGTATAATTATCATCACGTGTAACTGCGAAATTGGATACCTGCATAGGGAAACCCTTTAATTCAAAGAAACATTGAATACGTTTAAAAATAGCATATTGCTTACAAAGTTCTCTTCAAAATTACTTCTTTATAGTTACGTTTATGTTTCCTAATTCCTAATAAAAATTGTTTGATGGCTAATAGTTATGGAGTTATCAATGAATAAGGATCTTTTACTTTATTAATTTAGAAAGAGAGTTAACTAAAATTAAGGCAGAATAAGCTTTTCTTAGAGATAAAAAATTATTCTGCCTTATTCACACAAGAAGATTAAATTTTACGTGTGTTATAAATCAGCCAATCTAAAACATCGCCAGACAAGTGTTCAGCTAGTCTTTCTTGAACAGTTTGATGGTAACCATTTAACCAGTCTTTCTCTGCATTCGTTAGCATATCAACAACGATACAATCTAAATGAATCGGGCAAAGGGTCAGCGTTTCAAACTCCAAAAATTCACCGTAAGTTTTTTCAAATCCAGAGTGAAGTTTGTTTGCAACCAGATTTTCAATGCGAATTCCATATTGTCCCTCATGGTATAAGCCCGGCTCGTTAGAAATAATCATTCCTTCACGCAACTTACTATAGGCATGTATAGGCGCGTAATAAGAAAGCACTTGCGGACCTTCATGAACGTTAAGTGCAAAGCCTACGCCGTGGCCTGTTCCATGTCGATAATCTAAACCATGTTGCCATAAAGTATTACGACAAATTGAATCGAGTAGCGGTGCAGCTAAACCTTCTGGATAAATCGTTTTTGCCAAAGCAATGTGACATTTTAAAACCAGAGTATAGTCATGTTTTTGTTGCCCTGTTGGCATGCCTACAGGAACAACACGAGTAATATCGGTTGTTCCATCTACATATTGCCCACCTGAGTCAATGAGTAATAGACCATCACCTTCAATAAATGAATAGTGCTCTTCAGTTGCACGGTAGTGGGGTAGAGCACCATTAGCATTAAAGCCAGCAATCGTTGAAAAACTCGGCCCTATAAATCCATCTTGCTGCGCACGGAAAGCTGTAATCTTTTCATCAATGGTGAGTTCTGAAATGCTTTCACCATGATGAAGCGTTTTTTCTAACCAGTGAAAAAAGTGGCAAAGCGCGACTCCATCTTTAACCATTGCATGACGGATATGAGCAATTTCGCTTTCATGTTTACGCGATTTAAAAAGTGTACTCGGGTTGATGTCATATACAACCCGAATATCTTTTGCGATGACTTGTTCATGAAAAATTGAGACTTTGGCTGGATCTAAAAGTACTGAGGCATCAGAAATATTCGATAAAAACTTAGCTGTATCTTCGTAGTTACGAATTTCAATACCATCGGCTGCCAAAGCTTGCTGAATGCTTACATCCACTTTTTCAGCATCAATAAAAAGAATACTTTGTTTTGCACTGATATATAAATGTGAAAGGAACACAGGGTTATATTCTACATCTTGCCCACGTGCATTTAGGACCCATGCAATATCGTCTAAAGATGAAATGAAATGACTCGCAATATTCTTGCTAGCTAATGTCTCACGAATAGCCTGAATTTTCTCTTTACGAGATAGGGCATTTAACCCTTCAGGCATGAGATGAATTTTCTTTGATGGAAGTTCTGGGCGGTTTAACCAAATTTCTCCGACTAAATCTTGCTGGGTTTCGAGTTTATAATTATTAACTCGTGCAGTATGTTCGAGTGCTTTAAATTGCTGAATTGATAAAGTATGCCCATTTACCACAATGACTGATTCTGGTTTTAGATTTTTCTCAATCCAAGCGAGATGTGTTGAAGATTCATCACTTGTTAATTTTTGAAGATCAAAGCCAGTTCCAACAAGTTGTTGCTCGGCTTGTACCCAATAGCGACCATCTGCCCAGAGGCCAGCAAAGTTTTGAGTCACGACGAGTGTACCAACCGAACCACTAAAACCGCTTAACCACTGCCTTGCTTTCCAGTAGTCTGGTAAATATTCTGACATATGCGGATCAGCACTCATCACAATCAAAGCATCAACATGTTGATTACGCATGAGTTCACGAAGTTTCTCAAGTTTTTCTGGAACAGTTAAAACGCTCATATAGTTTCCAACTCAGGTTGAACTTTACTGGTACTTTTGTTCATTAATCTATTGATAGGTTTCTTTAATAAAAATAACACGATTGCGCCAATCACTAACGCTAAAACACATCGCATAAATAAGGTAGGTAAATGATTAATGCCATCTGCCGATACATGCCCGCCAATTAAACCAGCGATAAGATTACCCAAAGCTGAACCTGTAAACCATAGCCCCATAATTTGACCACGTATAACATCAGGTGCAAGTTTAGTCATGGTAGATAGGCCAATCGGGCTTAAACACAATTCTCCGATAGTAAGTAGAAATAAAGTACCTACTAACCAAAATGGTGAAACTAAGCCGCCAGCAATTGCGAAACGGCTTGCAAATGACATCAACAAGAACCCACCTGCTGCTAGTAAAAGTGCAATAATAAATTTACTGATATAACTTGGGTCTTTATTTGACTTACCAAGTTTAGCCCAAAGCCATGCTGCAATTGGGGCAAAAATAATAATAAAGAGTGCGTTAATTGATTGAAACCATACTGCTGGAATCTCAAATCCGAAAAAATTACGGTCTGTGTAATCTTGCGCAAATAGGTTAAAAGATGTTGGTTTTTGCTCAAAGGCAGACCAAAAAAGAGCTGATGTTGCTAATAAGACAAAGCAGATAATAATTTTAAATTTTTCATGTTTTTCTAAACCAAGGAAAAATAATAAATAGATAAAATAAGCGATAATTCCAAATCCTATTCCAACTGTTAAATAAGTTGCTACCGCGACTGGATTGATATGAATAACGCCAAAGAAAGTAAGAGCAATAACGACTGCAACAGATAGTAAAAATGAGAAAGCAATTTTTGGCGCATTTCTATTTTCTACGACAGGTTTATTCCAATTGTCAGTTTGCTGACGCAATTGGTTGAATGATTGTAGTTGAGTAATGGCTAATGCACGGAAGATGAGTAATGCAATCAACATTCCAAGGCCGCCAATCCCAAAACCTAGATGCCAGCCATGATCGCGAGCCAATATACCTGTAATAAGCGGGGCAATAAACGACCCCATATTAATCCCCATGTAAAAAATGGAAAAACCAGCATCGCGCCTACTATCCTGAGCTTTATATAATGTTCCGACAATCACTGAAATACAGGTTTTAAATAATCCTGAGCCAATAACAATAAGCACTAAACCGAAATAAAAAAAGAATTGATCAAAGAGTGCGGTTAGAGCAATAGATAAATGGCCCAATGCAATAATAATAGAACCATACCAGACCGATCGTGCCTGACCTAACCAGTTATCGGCAATCCAGCCACCAAAAACGGTCATTAAATACATAGATCCAGCGAATAACCCAACAATTGCGGCTGCAGTTGGACGGTCAAGACCTAAACCACCGTCATTAACCATTGCAATCATATAAAGAACGAGTAAAGGCCGAATACCATAATAAGAAAATCTTTCCCAAAGCTCTGTAAAAAATAAAGTTTTTAATGGTTTTGGATGGCCGAAAAAAGCTCTGTCATATTGTTCGAGTTCATGCTTCATTTCAAATCCTTTGAACATATTTGTAGTTTAGATAAAACAAAACTTTTAGTTTGTTTAATTATAAAAAAAAGTTATGTTTTATTTTTTAGATTTTTTAAAATGAAAAAGCAAGTTGGTCATGTATAAAAAAGGTATATAACAAATGGTAAAAATTAGAAAGTTGAAATTATCAGTCGAAAAGATTCCTCTTGGCGCACCAAAGCTGATCAGGCTAGCCCTAGCGTAAAACTACGATGAGAAAAATTAAATTAGCACTTTAAAACCTCAACCTTTCTATGGATGGGCAGTGAAGAGTGGTAATTGATATTATTTAAAAAAATTGTGTAGAGTTACTTAGAAATCGTATTTATGTTCAAACTTTTTTGGCAAGGGCATATTGTAGATAACATCGTCTAATTTAGAGATTAATAGTTCTATCGGGAATAGATTATTATTTTTAAGGATTACAGTAAGAAAGTCAGATTTCTATATAAGAAAGTATTATGATCACAAATTACTGTTAGATATTGATGCGGTGATTCATATTAGCGCAACAATTTTGCACTAAATTAGGGCGATTGCGAGCTATTCTTGTATGTCATAATTTGAAAATGTCTGAATATGGTGCATTTAACTATGCAAACAGTATAATGGGTTCAAGACAAGGGGCCTAAATCATGGATAGTTATAAGCAATTCAATGTTTTAGGTAAGTCTTATAAAGTTGGTATGAGAATTGCTATATAAATACCAGCAACTAACACGCACTTAACAAGTGCAACAAAATTTCATTGGAGCAAAATGAGCATGGCGAACAAGGTCCTTCAACTCATACAAGAAAGTGGCGCAAAATGGGTCGATTTTCGCTTTACTGATACTAAGGGTAAAGAGCAGCACGTAACTTACCCAGCTGATTCTATTGATGAAGATACTTTTGAAGACGGTAAAATGTTTGATGGTTCTTCAATCGCTGGTTGGAAAGGCATTGAAGCATCTGACATGATTTTACGTCCAGATGCGGAAACTGGTTTTATCGACCCGTTCTTTGCTGAACCAACTGTAGTTGTGACTTGTGACGTTATTGAACCTTCAACTGGTCAAGGTTATGAGCGTGACCCGCGTTCGATTGCTCGCCGTGCAGAAGAATACTTAAAATCTACAGGTATCGGTGATACTGCATTCTTTGGTCCAGAACCAGAATTCTTTGTATTTGACGAAGTGAAGTGGGACATCGATATGTCTGGCGCTCGTCATACATTAATCGCTGAAGAAGCTGCTTGGTCTACTGGTAAAGATTACGAGTCTGGTAACTCTGGTCACCGTCCACGTGTTAAAGGCGGTTACTTCCCAGTTCCTCCAGTTGATTCTTCACAAGATATGCGTGCAGAAATGTGTGCAAAAATCGAAGACATCATGGGTCCAGGTCGTGTAGAAGTACATCACCACGAAGTTGCTTCTTGCCAGTTAGAAATTGGTGTGAGCTTCAATACACTTGTACGTAAAGCTGATGAAGTTCAACAGTTCAAATATGCTGTTTGGAACGTTGCACATCAATATGCAAAAACAGCTACGTTTATGCCTAAACCAATGGTAGGTGATAACGGTTCTGGTATGCACGTTCACATGTCTATCTCTAAAGATGGCAAAAACTTGTTTGCTGGTGATGAATATGCAGGCCTTTCAGAAATGGCATTGTATTTCATCGGTGGTATCATCAAGCACGCTCGTGCATTGAATGCAATCACAAACCCATCTACAAACTCATACAAGCGTTTGGTTCCTCACTTCGAAGCACCAATCATGCTTGCTTACTCAGCACGTAACCGTTCTGCTTCTATCCGTATTCCATACGTTTCTAGCCCTAAAGGTAAGCGTATCGAAGCTCGTTTCCCAGACCCAATGATGAACCCGTACTTAGGTTTCGCTGCATTGTTAATGGCTGGTATCGACGGTATCCAAAACAAGATCCATCCGGGCGAAGCTGCTGATAAGAACTTGTATGATCTTCCTCCAGAAGAAGAAGCAAAAATCCCAACAGTTGCTCATAGCTTAGATATGGCTCTTGAAGCACTTCAAGCAGATCACGAATTCTTGTTAAAAGGCGGCGTATTCACTAAAGAAATGCTTGATGCATACATCGAACTTAAAACTGAAGATGTACGTCGTCTTAACACGACTACTCATCCAGTTGAATTCGATATGTACTACAGCTTGTAATACGTATTTCGTAAAAAAGCCTGCATATGCAGGCTTTTTTATTGCTTGGAATGTTGATTGAATTCTCTACGTTTTTTATCAAAAAATTGGAGTAAACTAAGTGCGAGTTTTCATGTGAGCAGATTATGCGTAAACGACAACCAGTACTTAAACAGGAAAAGGCTTTAAATCCTGAGTTGAAAACATGGTTGTATGCTTCTGGTTCTCTGACTCAACAATTAACTGAGCTCGGTGGCGGCCAGTTTAGTGTGAGGCCCTTTAAAGAACACTTTCAGCGTTTAACGTTTGTAGATAGCCAATGGATGAACATGTCTCATGCTCATACTTCATGGGTAAGGGAAACCTACTTATATGGCTGTGAAGCAGAGCCGTGGGTGAAAGCAAAAAGTATTTTTCCAATTCAAAGTTTACAAAAAAAAGCGCGTATATTTCAGCACATCGGTTCTAAACCGATTGGCTTTTTTCTATTTCAAAGAACAACTCCGCTTTGTGACCGTCGTGTCATTCGTTTGCCAGAAGGCTGGACGCGACAAAGTTGCTATACTTGGCATGGATGTAAATTTATCGTCCAAGAAACATTCTTACCGGCTTTTGAAGCTTTTTTAAATCAGCAGCACGACAAGGAATTACTATGACGACTGCAACAGGCACAACATGGCGTCAGCGTTTAGAAGCTTATTATTATCTATGTCGATTTGATAAGCCTGTTGGAACAGAACTGGTGTTTTGGCCAACCATGTGGGCACTTTGGATTGCAGCAGAGGGAATGCCACCTCTACATATTCTTTTGGCGATGGTATTCGGTACAATTTTTATGCGTGCCGCTGGCTGTGCGATTAATGATTTTGCTGATCGTAAAGTAGATGGACATGTAGAGCGTACAAAAACGCGCCCTTTGGCAACAGGGGTAATTAGTCCAAGAGAAGCGGTATATGTATTTTTAGCATTAGTATTTGCCAGTGCTTGTACGCTGTTCTTTTTACCTATCGCGACGTTCTACTGTGCATTAGGGGGCTTGGCGTTAGCATTTATATATCCTTTTATGAAACGTTATACCCATTTACCGCAAGTAGTGTTAGGTATGGCATTTTCTTGGGGGATTCCAATGTCATTTACTGCAATGGGTAAGCCTTTAGATATAACGTGTTGGCTAATTTATTTTGGTAATTTGGCATGGACAGTGGCTTTTGACACTCAATATGCAATTACAGATCGTGAATATGATTTAAAGATTGGCGTGAAATCTACAGCTATTCTTTTTGGCCGATATGACATCCAGATTATTGCTCTTTTACAAGCAACTAGTCTTGTTTTGATTGGTACTGCACTATATTTAGAAAATATTTTATTCCCCTGGGCAATTATTGCTTTAGTTGTAGTGGCCTTTGATTTTGTATATCAAACAGTTAAAACCAAAGACCGCAACCCTCAAGTTTGTTTTTGGGCATTTCGTCACAATCGTTGGGTGGGATTAATCATTTTTCTAGGAATATTTTTAAATTTCATATAGTAAAAATGACCGTGAGGTTGAAAAGTGTTCTATGCAGAGCACTTTTTTTATGTCTTAATATTTGTGCATAAAAATATGCGGAATAAATAACACATAAAAAGGATATTCTATGAAACGGTCAAAAATTGCTTTAGCTATAACATTATCAACTTCAGCACTATTTCTTACAGCGTGTAATGACGATGATGATGACTATATTGGTGTAAATCCTGATAAAACTTATGTTTCTGAAAAATCCTATTCTAAGGATACCTTAAGTGGTGCTTCATCTATAAAAGTGATGACATATAACATGGTGAATGTACAAGGGAAAACAGCTGAAGCAACTGCTTTGGTAATGTTCCCTAAAGTTGCTCAACCAAAAGATGGTTATCGCGTAGTGGTATGGGAGCACGGCACAGTAGGTGTAGGGGATAGTTGTGCACCAAGCAACAATACGATTAATCCACGTTTTAAAATTCTAGCGGATACTTTATTAGCTGCTGGTTATGTGATTGTGGCACCTGACTATGAAGGTTTAGGTACTAGAGGCATGCATCCATACCTTAATTTAGGAAGTGAGGCTAAATCTGCAATTGCAGCAGTTAAAGCTGCTAAAGATCATTACGGTAGTCAGTTAAATAGTTCATGGATGTCAATTGGGCAGTCTCAAGGAGGCCATGCTTCATTAGGAACAGCTGAATTTGCTAATAACGACACTAACTACAAAGGAGCTGTTGCAACAGCACCAGCTTCTAGCCTTGGCGATATTATTTCTAAAATTGCTCCGCAAGCAATTAGAGACATTCTTCAGAAAGAGCAGGCTGGTACCGCACCTGTTGGTACGGCTGTGGAAGTGTATGCCGAGCTACTTGCATATGCTGCATATACCACAGTGGGTATTACTGCTTATGAACCTAAATTTAATTATCGTGCAATCTTTCAACAACGTTCTCAAAGTATAGCTGAGTTTGCAGAAGGCACTACGGGTGAAAATGGAGTCTGTTTAACTGATTTGCATAATAAATTTGCAGATGATATTCGAGATTTTCTTGCGACTAATACTGGTAAAACAGTTCTAGATTATCCAGGCCTAGCTGGTAATTTCCAGGAGAATCCAACGGTACAAAAATTCTTGGTAGATAATCAACCTGCTACCAAAAAAATTAATTCACCAGTCATGATTGTTCAAGGTACTGCGGATATGGCTGTACCATATCCTGTTACTAATGCCTTACAAGAGGGACTTAAAAAAATGGGAACTGATGTGACATTTGTACCTGTTGTTGGAGCTGCCCATACTCAGGCGATTGTATGTAGAAATGCTGAAATTTATCAATTTGTTCAATCTAAGATGCCAGCTAAAACAAATATAGTGCTTGATCCATCAGTAATAGATGCTAGTAAGAATGTTGAATGTACTGGAATAGCACAATAATTTTTTGTATTTAAAATCTTCAAATTAAAAAGGTCCTGAAAAGGGCCTTTTTTGTTATATTGTTACACAGTTTGATTTGATACTATTTGAGTTTGAAGAACTTATGAGCCAGCAACCTGTTGAAAAAAAATCTGTTCCTTGGTTATTAATGGGATTAGGTTTACTTATTCCTTTTCTAATTATTGGAATACTTTTCTTGGCTGCAAAAAGCGATGCTAAGAATAAAAAACAATATGAACAACAGCGTTTAGAGATGGCAAAAAGAATAGCTGAGAAAGAAGCTGCAAATTCTGAATCGAAATAGCTTGTTAATGAATATCCTTTTGTAATTGGCGTACAGTAGGAATATTTGTGTAACGCTTTACAAGGTAGCCTGCTTCAGTAAGCATTTGATCACGAATACGGTCTTCTTCTACTTTTTCAAGATGGGTAGGGTCATCTAGTTCAATGATGGCCATGACTTCCATCTTGTCGTTGAGCACAACAAAGTCAGTAACTTTACGATTGAACTGACTACGAATTTTATAGTCATTACTGGTAATTAATGCGCTAAACGCCACTTGTGCTAACACATGATAATTTGGAAAACTTTGTTTTAAACGTATAAACATTTGAGTTTCAAAGTTTGTAATGACAGGGCGAGCAAAGAATTTTTGTTTTGGAAATAAATAAGGGCGTAAACAAACAAGAAGAAAAATACAGGTGCTTACGCAACCTAAAACAATAAAAAATAAGTGACTCGATTCGAACATGTGAAGGCATCATACAAATAAAAACCCACTCATGATGAGTGGGTTTTTAAGAATCTTGGCTCTCCCACCTGGGCTCGAACCAGGGACCTGCGGATTAACAGTCCGTCGCTCTACCGAC
>NZ_JEXG01000010.1:0-111363 GCF_000581275.1 Acinetobacter sp. 809848 | reverse complement strand
TTGAGCATCGTAAAGCTTATCTTCAGTTTGAGTATGATTCTCACTTTCATGAATTAAATCATGGTAGTGCTGCCTTAGTGTTTGCAAATGGTGAACAGCACATGTTCCCACTAGCTCAGTAGCATTTTGACTTAAATCACTTTGCCAAAAATCATTAAAGACAGACTGTGCATGTTGTACGGTATGTCCATAAAATAAAATATCTAGATCTGTAAACTGAAATTTACTACTTGCGTCAAAATACTCACTACTAATATTTCGACCGCCTGTTACCGCAATCACGCCATCCGCAATAATTAACTTATTATGCATGCGATGGTTTACTTTTTTGAACCGAAAAATATAGTCTAAAATTCTTAAATATCTAAACTTGTATGGATTGAATAATCGAATTTCAAAATTGGGGTGGTGGAGAAGGCTTCTAAGAACTCCATCCAGCTTTACTCCATTTTGATCGTCAATGAGTAACCGAACTTTTACGCCACGATCTGCCGCCGTTAGTAACTCGTGCAGCATTAAGTTTCCAACAAAATCATTTGTCCAAATATAATATTGTAAATCGATTTTTTCTTTTGCATTTCTAATTAGATACATACGAGAAGCGATACTGATAAAGGCATCATCTAATGCCACAAAAGCAGTCAGTCCTTGTTCTGTTTTTTTTGTAGCTTGCTCATCATTCAACCAATTAAAGCTATTCGTCACTATATCATTCTCATCAGGGTCGTATGTACCGTTATACGAAGGTGTATGTGTAAAGCCCCAAGCATTTAATGCCATACTACTATACTGCTGATAAATTTGATTAATCATGTAAGCTTTTAAAGTCGCATCCAAGATAAGCACATCACAGCATTTTTATATTCAATTTATATGTCAAAATTCATATTAAACGTTATAAATACATTCTGCCAAGCCTCAACGCTAGCAATTCTTTATTTTTATAGAGATATATCTATTTAAAAATATAAAGTTAAATTTAACCCTTTTATGCCTAATGCTATATTCAACATTATTTTTTAAGGATGCTTGAGATGAGTCACGTGGGTTCTTGTCTATGCAATGAAATCAAATTTTCAGTTACTAAGAAAATAAACACGGTCTATCACTGCCACTGTAGTCTCTGCCGTAAACAAACTGGAACGGGGGCAAATGCAGCAACATTAGTAAATAAGGATAAATTTGAATGGTTATCAGGTTTAGAACTTGTCCGTACCTATAAAAAAGAAACAGGCTTTACATCTTCATTTTGCAGTCAATGTGGCTCACCAGTACCTAACTTGGTAGGCACTACTGATTTTATGTGGATTCCATTAGGTTTATTAGACAAAGATATTGTTGTTCTAAAAAAGCTTAATTTTTGTATAGTTTCAAAGTCAAATTGGGTAAACATAGTAGATGCAGATGAATCTTACGATGAACTTCCAACTTTAAATGAACTAAACATATTGTTTGATTAAAGAATTTTTTAAAAATGAGACTTAGTCTGCATTAAATTTAATTTTTTCGGATGGTTATGCTTGCAGGTTTCACAAAAACACACTAATTACAATTGGCAGTACAACAATTACATTAGAAAACATGATATCTATCATACTTCCTTAAAGAGCCGAGTGAGTAGCTTAATAATAAAAGGGAGAAAATAGAGATGCCACAATATTTAATCATCGCTGAGAATGTATATAAAAAGATTGAGGACAAAAATTTATTTTCAGAAAGCTCGGCAGAACACTTAAATCAATTAGTTGGTGTAATTCGTAATGAAATTAAAGGCACCAAATTTAAACTTAAATACAATTTTATAGATTTTGAGGAATGCCTAACTAAGCCTTTAGAGGAGTGTGCCATTAAGTTAGACATGAGCCTTATGCCTAACTATAAAAATAAAGATGAATATATACTCTGGCTTGCAGGTTTTATTGAAAGAATTACAACAGGAGGTGAGGCAAAGCTTCCACCAATCTCAAAATTTATTCCTCCAGACTATAAGTTTAATTATGAGGAACCACCCAAAGTATCATCTTCTACACAAGATGGTGGAGAGATGATCATTAATTATTTCAAATCAGATGCCTTTAATAAAATTATAAGCCAAGAAAAATAAGTACATAAAAAATATAGAAGTGATCGTCCACTACACTTCTATATCTCGCTGTAAATTCAGCAACCGCCTACTGGGGCGGTTTTTTAATTTTATTCACCTTATTCATAAAAAATATATTGTTATAACTTTTCACAAAAGTTTGCATAACGCACAGAATCTGTCTCATTGGCCTAAAAACAGATACAACCTTCAATGTTAATTTTAAATTTACTTAATTATCGTTTGGAGATAAGTATGTTCAAGGCTATGTTTTTCTTTAGTGCTGGTGCTGTTTTCGGTTACTGCTGTAAACACAAGGAGGATAAAGCTAAAGAGGAAAACTCATCAAAATAAGCGAACTGCATTCATAAAGAACTTACTAATGAGTTGGTTTTTTATAAGGAGGTGTCTATGCTCCACAACCTTAGACAAGTTTTTTGTATTCATGTCTGGGAATATGACTTTGATATTACTCATGACGAAATTAAAGAATGCAGAAAATGTGGGAAAATTCATAAAATCAAGAATTTCCCAAAATTGACTTAAGATGTGAATTTTTAATTTTAGTCTTAAGTGAATATTAAAAATTAAATAGGCTCAAAATTTTAAATATTGAGCCTATTTAATATAAAACTTAATTAATTACCCTTAAATAAGATTAAAGAATACCTACCAATTTAATCAGAATAAAATCCCAAACAAATCACATTTTAAATCTATAAAACAGTTATATCGCACATAATTTATCAATTAAAATTAAAAATACAGAAACAATTTAATAAAAATTAAAAACTTATTTTTATAGCTTTCAACTTATACTTATATTTTACAAATAATTAATAAGGAGATAGAAATGCCAAAATACTTACTATTAGCAGAAAAAATTAATAAAAATATTAAAAGTTCTTATTCAAACAATCATTTTAGAAATTTAAATAATCTTATTGTAGAAATAAAAAAAGCTATTGCAGGCACTGAACTAAAGTTTTTATATAACTTTGTGAACTTCGAAGGTGTTGTTATTAGTGTAAAAAATGAACTTCCTATTAAGTTAGATATGAGTTTGATTCCAAAGCATAAAAGCGAAGATGACTTCATTTTATGGTTGGCAGATTTTATTGATCGAATCACTATCGATACAAGCAAAAATCTCCCTTAAAAGAAACAATTGCAAACTCTTATCTTTAGAAAAATTTTTACACCAAACCACAATGGATAAGGTATTTAAGGTTCTTGTCTAAGAGCTGAATTCATATCATGTCGAACTCTGCTGATGTTTTCATAAATGACTTTGCGCATTCGGTTTACTGCGCCTAATGGTTTATGCTCAGGTAGGGCATGCCACGGTGTAAAAGACAGATTCTCACAAAACTTATTTTGTTCTGGTGTGTCAAAGTTCTGCTTGGGAATATGAATAGTTGCTACTTGATAGAAAGGAGCTGCTTTTTCATCCCATTCTGTCATTGAGTCCTCTACCAACATTTGATTTGAAGTTCGTGGTTGAATAAGAAATTCCATACAAGCATCTGTACTTTGCAAAGTTTTCTTTAAAGCTTCTCTTAAAAAATCATGACTAGGATTCTTGGGTAGATTGTTTGGCTGCATTGAACAAGCACGTACTGAATATTTAACTGCTTGTCGATCATTGCCAAGCTCTAACTGATAGGGAACCATAGACCAATAACGTGCGTATAATGGATTTGCAATTTGTGAATTACGTGCTCCCAGAGCATTCATTGTTCCTTTAAAACCTAACGCAAATGGAATGTGAAGTTTTCTGACCATATTATGGCTATTCACGTCATTCATAAAAGAAAGATATCGTTTAGCATCATTCGCAAAAAAGACTGGATGATTAATCATAATAAAATCTTGAGTGGTTGCTTGCTTTTCACTTTCTAAAATTTTCTGTCCAGACACACCTAAAATTTTTATTGCTATGCCACGTGCATCTTTTTTAATGTCGGCATTAGAGGCGTCATTTGAAGCATTAGAAAAACGAATCCAGGCTTGATAACTTCGATCTGGAAAAAACATTCCTTTAGCAAACTGGGCAGGTATATTTTTTGAGACATGAAAATCGGCACGAACACAACCATGCGCCTTAGGATGTGCATCACGTAAAGCATTTCCAGCCGTATACTGTTCCCGAATTGACTTTTCAATGACTTGAGCTATGTTTTGAGCGAGCAACTCTTCGTTAGGCTGTATCTTTTCTCCTAATGCTGTGTCGATCTCTGGATAAGAGTTACTTTCCGAAAAGGTCTTTGCGGGTGACGTTGTGTTGGAATATAAAGTTTCAGTACAACCTGATAATGCAAATACAAGAGGAGTAAATAAAAACAAACCTTTAAAATTTATAGGCTGTATAAAATTTTCCATTTATTAACTCCTCAGTGTAAAAATATTTTAGGATAATATTAAGATTTCATGTTTAATTTTATTTTGAACTTTATGAAAAATATAAACTGTAAATAATTTAAACGTCATTGTTACTTATCTGAACAATAACATAGGAATTATTATTTAATATAAAATCTCTTAATACATTAAGAGAATGTAGACATGATAAATAACTCACAGAATGTACAAAATAATACTAATACATCACCTCGCCCAATCACTCAGAATACACTTATTGATCGGTTTAGCCCTATTTATTGGAGAATAGACGGCCCGCAAACGATGTCTTTCGCCATTACGAACTATGGAAATGGTTTTGAAGCATCTTTTAGATCACGTATGACAAATGATTTGGTAGGAATTACTTGGGATTCTTATGACACTAAAGATCATAAATTTTTAGCGTATCAAACCAAATATAGCTATGCAGGGGTGGTTTGGGACTTCGATATTGAGTTATCTGCCACGATGCCAATGCTTAACAATCCAAGTTTAACGCCCACTTTAACGGTGTACTATAATGAAAATGGCGTAAATAAAATTGCATATATTGTTCTATTTAATTACGCAAATAATCCTTCCTCGCGAACGGCGCATATTCGTATTAATTGGGATACAGTAAAAGCAGGCTTCTCTGCTACAGATAGCTTTCCAGTAACCAATATTCAGCGAATCTCATTTTCTGGCTTTACCAGTGACTATAATGGTCAAACCGCTATACCTTTAAGTCAACCAAAAGATGGCTACATTCGCCTCATTAACTCCGTTGTAACTGGAACAAATGCAAAGTTAAATTTGAGCCGTGTAGTTGTGCCACAGCACAACTATGGCATCTGCACCAGCTATGATGACCACTATGACTTAAATCCTCAGCGCTTAGTCAACAATATGGTCGCTTTGGGATACCAGGGTTTTGTTAACCACTATTGTGGGATGTCGCATTATCCAGAAATGACATGGAAAAGTGATATTAATAAATGGCAGATACCTGATACGTTGGTGACAGGCGAGGCGGTCGTTAACTCATGCACTCGTAAATGGCATGAGAAATATGCTCAGGCTTTGCATAACGCCAGTTTGCAACCCATTTTTGGGGTAAGCTTTGAAATGTATTCCTTGGGCGCAAATGAATATTGGGCACAGCGTGACTGGAACAGTAATTTAGGTAAAACAGGTTACCAACCACCGAGCTATTTTTTTAGTTTAAGTCATCAGAATGCTTTGGCATATCTACATAAAGTCTTTATTGAGTTTGCAGATACAATGGTAGGGGGTGGATGCGATGTAAATATGCAGATTGGTGAACCTTGGTGGTGGTATAACACTGACACCAATCTACCTTGTGTGTATGACTACCCAACAAAATTGGCTTTTAATGCGGATACAGGATTATATGCACCAGATTTGGGTACTATTTATGAGGCAATGAATAAAACAGGAACGCCATATGATGAGTTTAAAACATGGCTTAGAAATAAATTAGGTCAAACCTGTCAAAATATTCGTACCGTGATCAAAGCAAAATATTCTACTGCCAAAGTTAGTCCTCTTATTTTCTTTCCTTCCATTCAGTCCCCAATTCAGACATTAGCTACTTATATTAACTATCCAAGCCAACATTATTCATATCCTAATTTTGATTACATGATGACAGAAGCTTATGACTGGTTGCTAGAAGCTCGCTTAGACTTGGCACATCAGGCAGTTTCCCAAATACCTATACAAGGGTTAGGCTATCCTGCCAATAAAGTCATTTATTTATCTGGTTTTGTTCCCGATGCCTCTATTGCTTATATCTATGGTTTTGATAAAACCAAGCCATATCGAACACCCATTTGGCAACGAATTTTTGGTGACATGAAAAACAATGTTTCTTTAGGGTTAATGAAGCAATTTATCTGGGCATATCCACAAGTTATGTATGATTCAATTACGATTGATACCACTCAAGCTCCAAATGGCTTCTTTATTGAAAATACGCTTTATTCTCCAATTAGTGATAACACACCATATCCACCAGATATTTACCTATAAGTAAAAAAGCTGCTTATAAGATAATGATTTGATAAGAAACCTCTTCAAGTAAGAGGTTTTCTTCTTTTTTAAATGTAGGCTTGCTTAGATGTATCTGACTGGCTATGCTGTGATGGATTGTCATGAAAGCCAATTTTAATTTAAGCAAAATTAAGCTCTTGTATTAGAGATATATAATCTATTTTGCTCGACTATAAATACCGAATGATTTAAAGGAAACCCAAAGATGAAATCTCGTGCAGCTGTCGCCTTTGCCCCAGGAAAACCTTTAGAAATTGTTGAAGTTGATGTTGCACCACCTCAAGCGGGTGAAGTTTTAATAAAAATTACCCATACAGGGGTATGTCATACCGATGCTTTTACATTATCTGGCGATGACCCAGAGGGTGTTTTTCCTGCCATCTTAGGTCATGAAGGCGCAGGTGTTGTGGTTGAAGTGGGTGAGGGCGTAACAAGCGTTAAACCTGGTGACCATGTGATTCCACTTTATACGGCTGAATGTAAAGAGTGTTTATTCTGTAAATCTGGAAAAACCAACTTATGTGTTGCGGTACGTGCTACTCAAGGTAAAGGTGTAATGCCGGATGGAACCACACGTTTTTCATATAACGGCGAACCGATTTACCATTACATGGGTTGTTCAACCTTTAGTGAATATACGGTAGTTGCAGAAGTCTCTTTGGCTAAAATCAATCCTGAAGCGAATCACGAACAAGTTTGTTTACTTGGATGTGGTGTGACAACTGGTATTGGCGCCGTGCATAACACAGCAAAAGTACAAGAAGGTGATTCTGTTGCCGTATTTGGTTTAGGCGGTATTGGTTTAGCTGTTGTACAAGGTGCACGCCAAGCGAAAGCAGGACGCATTATTGTCGTAGATACAAACCCAGATAAATTTGAACTTGCTAAACAGTTTGGTGCTACCGATTTCTTAAATCCAAAAGATTATGACCAACCTATTCAGCAAGTGATTGTAGAAATGACAGGTTGGGGCGTAGATCATTCATTTGAATGTATTGGTAACGTCAAGGTTATGCGTTCGGCTCTAGAGTGTGCACATCGTGGTTGGGGACAATCCGTTATTATTGGTGTTGCTGGTGCAGGTCAAGAAATTTCGACTCGTCCATTCCAGCTAGTGACAGGCCGTAAATGGTTAGGTACTGCTTTTGGTGGGGTAAAAGGCCGCTCACAACTTCCTAAAATGGTCGAAGATGCTATGAAAGGTGAGATTCAACTTGAACCTTTTGTAACGCATACAATGCCTCTACAAGACATTAATACCGCTTTTGATTTAATGCACGAAGGTAAATCAATTCGTACTGTCATTCATTTCTAAATAAAAGAAAAAAAGGGCTGTGATTCAGCCCTTTTTTACCACTTATAGTTTTATATCTTAAATAGCATTACCACACATGTCTGTTGTGCCCTGAGGATAGTTAAACTGTAATGCATTACGGTCAGTAATGAGTTCACTAGACAACTCTTGCCCAAATAACTGATTAGAATATATTGATAAACCACTTACTACATTAAAACTTATATTTTCAAGTGGAGCAGGTAAAGTAGATTTATAACCTTGATCAACACCATTTACAATAAAACCGACCTGCCCATTATTCTGGTTAATATATATTCCTAATCGTTGATATTCCTGTGTATTATTTGTCATGTTCTGGCTTTTGTAGTAGGAATGATCAGGCCCACTATTATCGCTAAGACGATAATTTACAGAATAAATTAACATAGGAGGGTTTTCACCAAAATCTGGATCATAACTTCCCATATCAAACCCATAGCTTGATCTAACTGTATAACCATTATTTGTCACGCCCGTAAAATAAATACTAGACATATACGTATTGTTTTCAAATCCTGAATTAACAAGTTTTATTGTTGGTATTTTAAGTTCTATTTCTAATGCGATAATACCAGTATGAGGAAGTGTGAAATCTCCAATGTCATTAGACGAATTAAGACTAGCTTTACTTCTAGCTACATAATCTATGTAGCCATACTCACTTTCTGGCCTAGGTTCTACTTTAAGACTAAATTTTTGGCCTGCTATCGATGGGAATATCTTCAGAGGAACATATCCAGGATTTTCATTACTCCATAGATCGAAATCTGCTTGAGTCGCGTCAAAATTGTATTTGCAGACTGGAGCAGAAGAGTTAAGGGAGGTAGTTTGAGCTAAGAGGGTTTGAGACGCTAATTTTTCATTCTTTGTAGTCGATGAAATGCTTTTAGATGATACTTTTTGGCTAGCCTGATTAGGCGTTACTGTATTGGTATTATCAGAAGATACCTCATACATTGCCCAACATAATGTAATTGCACTAACAGCAACTATACCTATTTTTTTCATAAATATTCCTATTAAGTTAAGTATTAAATTCTTTGAAAGTAGTGATAAAGTAAAATTTATTATTAATATTTAAAATTATTGGGTTTAAAAACTATTGAATATGATTAATCATATTCAATAGTTACAGTAGCCATTGCACGGACCTTACCAGCAGTCACATTTGTTGCTGTTTGATAGTAGCGGGCAGTCATCGGTACGTTATATTGAATTGTCTGGTTAGAAGACAATGTACCTAGGGCTAATTTGTCACCTTTTTTGATGACTTGATTCTTATTTTGATAGTTCCAGAGTAACTGTACACCTACGCCGTTTGCTTTTTCAGATGTCGGAGCAGTATTTGCGAGTACCTGAGTGTTTGTTCCGTCTTGGGTAAAGTCATAAGTTAAACTAATGAGGTTTTTCTCTTCGTAGCCAGTAGGGTTGATACCACCATTACATAAGATGTTCATATCAAAGGTTTGTTCGCCTTGAGTAGAACCAACGCCTTTGAACCCAGCTTTTGTAACGGTTGGAAGCTGTACAACTTTATTAATATTACCCTGGATTTCACATGAAGAAGAAGCAATGGTAATCGCATTACCATTAACAGTACTGGTTAAAAAAGGGCGGTTCATATAACCACTTACATAGTATCGACTATATAAGCCAGGAACTAACGTGCCCGAACCAGTCTGTTCAGCTGTTTTCACAATTTCGACAACAAAATATCCCGAAGCAAGAAAATAACTCGTACCTGGTGTCACACTACGACTATATGGATAATACCCTGAAAAGTTAGTTGCATTTTCAGCTTCACGATATAAGCGAATACCAATCCCAGGAATATTTGTAGAATAAATACTGTTACCGAGTGAGCTTAAAGGGTAACTTTGAGTTAATACCGCTGTAATACTATCACTATATGACGTGCATTTGGCTGTTGAAGCCTGTCCAGTTGAGTTGATTGGAAAAGTTGCTTTTCTTAGAACCTTTCCAACAGGATCACTTGGTCGAACAACAACTCGTCCAACAGCCATTGATATATCAACTGTGCTGAATCCAGAACTGAGTGTACAGTAAGCATTGGCTTCACCATATACACCAAGACCAGCCGTAAATAAAAAACCTGTTAATAATATTCTTTTCATTTGCAGACAGCCTCAGTCATTACCATGCTTTGTTGCTTGTTTTGCAACTGATTACTGATGTTGTACTCAACCGAACAACGCTCATTGCTTTCGTCGCCCCATTTCACATAGAGACTATCTTGAGCAAGTGGGGTACGTAAGTAAATCATACTACCTTGTGCAACAATACCTACAGCTTCATCTTTTTGGTTAAAGACTTGAGCTCCAAATGGTAAACTGTTGCCATCAGCAGTTTTACTATTAATGTAGACTGCATAACCTGTCTTGGTCGTAAAATCTACTTTCGCAATTGCACCAGCAAAAGGTGCGATACGTTGACTTGTTTCTTCAAGCTCTACTTGGCTCGACATCTCTTGTGGGTCAAGCGTAATATCGTTTAGGCGATAAGGTGTAACATACGGGATAACCGCATAACCAGCCTTATTTACGCTTAAACCAACGGTATTATTAACTTTTGCCCCAGCTGCATCAGGTGCATGTACAAGTACCATTGTTTGACCTTGCTCAGGTCCAAATAAAATACCATCTGAATGTGCAACTACACTACCACTTAAGCTAACCATTGCTTGTTGGTAAGAATCAGCAATACTATAAGAGCCGCCAACAGTTGCATAGTTCGTACGATAACGTCCATTAGCGTTAAATGTTGGATTTGCATAGTCTTGATGTGAAACAGAGGCACCATAACTAAAGCGATCACCAACCATCCCACTTGCGCCAACAGTACGGCTGTCTTCAGAAGCAGTAACGTTGATGTTGACTGAATTCTTTTTAAAGTTAATTGGGAATGAAAGCGTCATTAAATATTCAGTATCATGCGTCGCATCATTTGAACCGTACTCAACCTTACGGTTAATCGCAGATAAACCATAAGTTAAACCATGGTAGTTATTGCTATAACCAATTTGGTACTGCTTAGTACTTTCGCTACGGTTCCAATAGTCAACCCACGAACCCACTACATAGAAGTTACCCCAACCTTCAGGAAGTCCTTGGTTTAAAGTAATTTGGAATTCACTACGCTGGTGGCCAGCAGCAGCATAAGTGTTTACGCCTTTTTCTTCTAAATCACGAATAAGTAGAGCATCACGTAATTTATAGAAGTTTTCCGTCGAGTAACGATAGGCAGCAAGAGTTAAGTTTGTGTTAGTCGGAGAAATTAACTTACTATAGCTTAAACGGAAACTTTGCCCAGATTGTGATGACTGTTTTTCAAAGTCAGCTTCAGAGTGGGTCACATCTAATGCAACAGCACCAATTGGTGTAGCAAAAGCAGCACCTAACAATACAGCAGCATAATTTTCTGTAGCTTGTATGCCTGTATAACCTGTTAGGTAGTTGTTAATACCTTGTTGGTATTTACCCTGAACTACCCAAGGATTAAGGTCAATATCTTGATCTCGGAACTGACCTACAGTTAAAGAATAACGGTTTACACCTGGACGCAACATTTGTACAACTGAAGCATATGGAACCGAAAATTTTTGTACTTGACCATTTGCTTCAATAATAGAAACTTCAATTTCCCCACCAAAACCAGTAGGGTAAAGGTCATTAATCTCAAAATTACCTGGTGCAACAGTTGTTTGATAGATAAGTTGGCCTTGTTGACGAACTTCAACTTTTGCATTGGTTTTTGCGTTACCACGAATACGCGGGGCGTAGCCTAACATACTATTTGGTAGCATTCGGTCATCACTTGAGAAATCGATACCACGATAACCGATAGAGTCAAATACTTCGCCGTTTGTAAAACTATCACCTAGCGTTAAAACACCACGGTATTTAGGGAAGGCTCTTTGCAAGTATGTACTTGTTTCTTGATAATCTGATTTAGATTGGTTTTCAGCAGGTGTATCTTGCCACTGCCACTGGCCATTATGACGTAATTGCCAGCCAGCAATATTTAAACCAGCCGTAACGCCCATAAATGCGTTTGTTGTTTCACTTTGATCATTCGACTGATTAAATGTTTTATAGGCACTACCACTATAAGACAGAAAACCAGCATTAATACCGCGATCCCATACGCTTGGGTCGACATAGCCTTGCGCATTTTTTTGCAAAGCAACTTGCGGAATAGAAATATCTACACGTAAACGAGAGGTATCAAATTCATAGAATGCATTTTCAACCCACTCTTCAATTTTATAACAACTATTATTTTCTTTTTGAAGGGTAGTGTGTTTAGACAAAACGTCTTGTTTAACGCCGTACTCAAGCAGGTTCATCCCTGTAAAACAGGTTACTGCATTTTTATTAGGGTCTAAGGCTTTAAAGACCATACGACGTTTACCAAACCATTGACCGTTTACATATACGTCAACGTTATATTCGCCTGGTAAAACAGGGTTTCCATATTTAAAACGAGAAATATCAACTTTCTGAGCATCCCCAATTAAAAAAGCAGAATCAAATTCAGCCTCTACTGGAGCACTCGTAGTTGTTTCTTCAGCATGCACGAATACAGGCATTGTCATTGTGACAACACCAGAAGCCAAGTAGTAACAAATATGGCGTTTTAATAATTTATAAGATTCTTGCCTTTTTTTTGGCATAGCTAAGTCCGCCTACACATATAGGTGCTTAAATTTATTAAAAAGATAAATCTGATTACTGAAGTTTTATCGGGTGCTCAACGCGACCACCGTAGTCATTGACGTTAATAAAACTCATATCTTGAAGGTTGCCATTCTTAAGCTGAACTGACGCTTCAGAGAAAGGCTTAATCATTAGCCCCTGAGGTAATAAATCAACCTTTTTATCACCTGCCTTTTGGTAAACAGAAGTCATTGTGATATGAAAAGGGGTAGGATTCTTTACCGTTAAGCTTTGACCAGATTTAATCCATTGAAGCTTATCTGATGCTAAATTCGCATCTTCTTTAATCGATGAAGGACGATAGAAGAATTTAATACGTGAACGAATTGCAAGTTGTAAGAAATTATCAGGCGTCGTATCTTCACTTTTTGAAGTAGGTCTTGGTGGAATATCTAAAATATTCAACCACAGAACTGTTTCTTGCTTCTGATTTAACTGAGAAGCATTTGGTAAAGCTGTAATACGAAGAGTCTGACTTTTCGTTGCTTCAACACGAGAAATAGGAGGAGCAATCATAAAAGGAACTTTTGATTGGTCCGGTGTACTTTTTGGGTCACCTTCATCAATCCAAGCTTGGACAAGTGCTGGCTTTGAACCGTTATTGCTAACTTGTAGCGTAACTTCTCTAGCATCTGACGGGTAAATTACACGAGTGCCATGAATTACAATTTCTGCTTGAGTAGCAGGTGCAATAACTGCTGAAGCAAATGCTAAACCTAACAAAAAATTATAACTGTTCAATTTCATTTTCGAGTTCTCAACCAAGAAAGATTCAGGAAAGCGTTACACAAAACAGGGTTTCCATGCGGACATAGAAACCCCGCTACCAATTAATTATTGATAGATAATTGTGTATTGAACAGAAGTAGTTACTTTACCAGCAGTAGAAGCGCCAGTTGCATAGTATTCAGCGTAGTAGTTAAGGTCAGCACCTGCGCCATCAGCTACGTCAACCCATTGAGAGTTAGCTTGAGCACCGTTTGCACCCGCAGCAAGTACTGGGATGAAGTTGTTGTTGCTACCTAAAAGTTGAACGTTAACGTTTTTAGCACCAGTAGCGTCTTGGTTAAGTAAACGACCAGTATTAAAGTCAACAGTTGCACCTGGTTCGAAGTAAGTAGCTACTTTACCTTGTGAACAGTTAGCTAGGTTGATTTGGAAAGGAGTACGACCAGCAACATCCCCAGCAACAGCTAAAGTTTGTTTAGAAACAGTTGGAAGAGTAACTGTGAAGTCTTTACCAGCAGGGGTAACGATGTCACAAGTTTTGTCTGTAACTAAACCATTAATTGTAATTGTACCATCAGCAGCTTGAGCATTAGCAATCCCTACAACCGAAAGAGCAGCGATCAAAGCAAGTTTTTTCATAGTGTTTTCTCAAAAGTCTGGATAAAAGTTTATTTCCTTACTTTTCCAGTGTTTGACATCTTGAAAAGTAATGCGGCGATCTTAACACTTATTAAACAAAATGCAAACTAGATCACATTATTTTTTCATAATTTTAATTCAATCACATTTATTATTTGAGATGTATAGCCGCTATCAATAGCCTATACCATTGTTTATGAACATTTTTTTGTTTTATAAAAAAGAAAAGCTATGAAGAGAAGCAAGTTACATAAGAACACGATGTAAATAAAAAAGAATTAAACAAATTATGTGAAAAATAAGCTTAAATTCATAGAATACAATTATATAGAATAAATTATGCATATGTATACAGAAAAAATATACAAATAGTCATTTTTTATAAAAAAAGAGTGACTCATCAATCAATTCATCAAAACATGCGACGAATTCGACAAATCACTCTTTCATCAAACTTACTGCAGAAATAAGTTTGGATATTAATGGTAATTAATAAGCACGACTTTGTGGTTAGAACTTATGCTCTCAATGCTTGTGTCCATTTTCTCAGTATGTTGAGCTAATTTAAAAAGACTATCTTTATTTAAATATTCACTATCAAGTTTAATATTTAAATTATTTACCTCAACACATTCTATCTCGCTATGTTCTCTTGAACATGTATCTTCAACAATATTTCCTCTTATCATTATTGTGTTACTTGCATAACAAAATAGTGTGTAAGAGGAAAGCACTATCAAAACAAGAAGTTTAAATATATTATTTTTCATTTTATATACCTATTTATAAAATAGTTTATATATATTTGATACCTTATTTTTAATTTAAAAACAATCATTAAGCTTTAAATAATAAAAAATTATTAATTTATACGTGATATAAATCACATTAAATACTTTAAATAATGCAATAGTTATAATTTCTAAAAATTTATTAATAATAAAACCACCAAAACAATATTAAGTTATTGTTATTTTTAAAAATTTAAAAAATAATGATTAATAAAAAAACAGACTGCAAATTAAAACAGCATGATATACATTAAAATATTTAATAAAAATATAATTCATTTTTTAATTTAGAATTTATATTTCAAAATTATTACTGAGAAATAAAATATAGATTTTAATAAAAATGTGACTAAATATACATTATTAAACTAATCTGTAATTTGCTTTATATTGCGGATTTGAGCATATCAGAGCTAATAAATTAGAATTTAGCATAGACTTTAAAGATTTTAGGAAAATGGTCTGGCGAAATATAGTTTTAATTTCTAGGAGCTCTAGGTAGAGAAAAGCTCAATAAAAATCAAACAAGCGATTATTAGCCAAACCTAATCATAATTTCTATTTAATTAGATTTTATGAATCCTATTTATTATCCATCAATAGCAACGTCAGAAGATGCTAGTGCTGAATTTAATTAGAATAAAAATTCATTCCACATAGCTAAAAGTACCGCAATAGCTAGAAAGAAATAAGCACTACAAACAAATGAAAGATAGCTACCAAGCTATGGGACAATATTGAATTATACAACTGTTCGTATAATGTATATTATGTTAAATTAAGTACATGATACATTTAGTTCATAAGCTACCTTCATCAACCATAATTCAACTACTTATCCTAAAACTTGATATAGACTTTTTTTACTTATGTTTATATCTTAATTACTTCACAAAGTTTGCGGTAAGCTCTATGTTCTTCACAAAAACAATTCATCTTTCTAAAGAAAATTCGAAAAATAATAAAATTGCCTTATTGTTTGATGAGGCAACTTCCTCCCCATGTCTTTATCCTTTGTTGTTCTCTTTAGCTGCTCTTAGTGATAAAAGTTTGGCAACTCAACAGTCAGATATGCTTGCACTTAAATATTGGTATGAATTCTGGTATCAAAAATACTCTACTACTTTCTGTGAGTCATTCTTATCAACAAAATATGATCCCAAGATTTACATTAAAGAAATAGATAATTTTATGTTTTTTTTGGAAAATGAGAAAAAATTAGAAAATAATTTAGTACGACTACGGCTAAATTCAAATGTTGATTATAGGACCATTACGAAACGTATGAGGTCCTTACTGAAGTATTTTAAATATTTATTGGATGTATACTGGGATATCCGATATCAAGAAATCCCACAAAAAGACTTAGAATCTCAGCGTAAAAGAATTGATATTTATTTAAACTCTAAGAAGAGAATTTTTAATAAATTTTCAGCTCGAAGTACCACAGTAAAAAATGAAATCAAACATGATTTCAAAAGTTTAAATAATGATATGTATAAATGTCTTTATGAAATAATTAAGCCTAACAATAAAGATTATAAAAACATAAATAATCCATTTACTGATAAAAACACCCAGCTTCGAAATTTCTTAATCGTTCACTTGATGATTAATTATGGTTTAAGAGTTGGTGAGCTGATGCTTTTAACAACTAAATCCTTTAAAAAATCCATAAATTCTAATATATACAACATTATAGTTACAAATACGGATGATGAGTATGATCATCGATCCAGAAAACCAAATATCAAAAATGAACAATCTTATAGAGTTATCCAATTAAGAGATAAAGATTTCCAGTTCATAAACATGTATATAGATAAAATTAGGAAGGATACTGATACGGAAATTCTATTTACCTCTCTCAAGCCTCCCTACTCTGCTTTAAGCTACTCGGCTATAAACTTGATTTTTTCAAGAATTGATATTAAGTTTAAGGAGTTACATCCTAAGTATTTCGATCCTCAGTTATTCGGAACAATAGAAAAAATCACGCCTCATGTGTGTCGACATACATGGGCTTATATTTCACTTTCTTATGCTATAAAAAAATATCAAAGTGAAGCAAATTTGAAAAAGTTTTCTAGAATCTCGGATGCCATGACAATGGCTCAAGAAGATTTAAGGGTATTAGGTGGTTGGAGTGTTAATAGTGTAATGCCAAGTCACTATGCTAAACGCTTCATTGTTGATAATGCCAACTTAATAAATTTAGAACGTATATCTGCCCAAAATTTGGAATTTTGAACATAAATGTCACAAATAGATCTTTTCTCAGATATTCCATCCAAAGAAACTAGTATTTTATGTATAAATCAAAAGCTAGCGCTTAAGCAAATAAAGTTGCCTCAAATAGTCAAATTCTTATTAGCTGAAAAGTTTGATGATAAGTTTTTGGTGGTTAGCGATAAGATTTGGACAATTTTTTATTCGGGTAATAAAGAAACTTTAGACTTTTCAATTTTTGAGGAATATGATGCGATTCTGCTCAAGTTTTTTCTTATAAGTTTTATCCAAAAAAACACGCCTTCATTCTTAAAAAAGAAATATTATTCTTTTATTTTTTTAATAAAAATTTTAAAAGAAAAAAAGCTTTTGTTTAATTATGAGAATTTAAAAGCAATTTTAATAGATTTGGCACCAAATGAAAAATATCAAAAAGATTACTCACACATAAAATTTTTGCTTCGTTTATTGATTCTAGAAAATTTTCCTGGTTTTGAGATAGAAGATGACTTTGAACTTGGAATAATTCCAAGACCTAAAGCATTCAACTCTCACCTATTTTATCAAGAATATGAAGATGTTATTGATTATCCTACTACCACAATGATTCAACAAGGATTTGCAACACTTAATGCACAATTGAAAAATCATTCGGAACAGATAGACAATAAAACCTTATTAAATGCTTCAATTTTAGGGCTAATATATGCATCTGGATTAAGACCAGTCCAATTAGCAAAGTTGGCAGCTGAAGATATTAGGCTAGATAGCACCAGAGAAATAGATCAATTTAATCGTTACAGCATTCTTATCCCATACGCTAAGCAAGGTCGTTTTAGACATGAAAAGATTGCTGTAAAACTTCCTGAAGAAATTGCAGAAGTTATTTTAACTTACATAAAACGATTTCAGTTAACTAGAGAAAGTAAATTATTTGAAATGGGAGAAAATTCTGCACGTTTCTGCTCAAATGCAATTAATACGCAGCTATTCGATTTTGCCCCTCCAGATTACCAACAGGCAGTTCTTGCTGGTGAAATGATTCAAGAAAAATATTCATTTTCAGACTTTAGACATCATGTTGGTTATAGCTTGGCTATGGCTGGTGCCTCTGCTGAGGAAATAGCATATATTTTAGGTCATTCCTCTGTTGTAACAGCTAGATACTATATTTTTTCTACCCCAGAACTTGCACAGATTAGAGCACAAGCATTAGGTAGGAATTCTTTATATCAACAAATGATAGCAATGATGCTTACTGGGCGTTTAACTCATAAAAAAGATTGGTCACAGAAAAAAATTGTAGGAAATATTGGAGACAAGATACATCACAGTATTGGGGGTTGTTCTTATCAAGATAAATGTCTCTTTCAACCTGTGAGGAATTGTTACGGGTGTATATATTTTCATCCATTCATTGATGGTGAACATATTCAAGTCTTAAATAGTGTCCAAAATGAAATCAAAGAATTAATTAAACTATCTGATGGTATAGGCGTTTCTAGAAATCCATTAATCAGAATTCACGAGTCAACAAAGTTTGAAATTGAATCTGTAATTGCACGTTGTAAAATGTATAAGGAGAGTTCTTGTGAAGATCAAAGAATATAATGCATTTATCAACGAGCAAAAAGATTACTTTATACAAAATTTACAAGCTAACTTTAATGGGAGTTGGGAAGATCCAGTTTGGTATGGAGGTACTATCGGATCTGGATGGTTGCTTTCGAGAAGTGGTAGAACGCACTTTACTTTTAGCACGATAAAAAAGTTAAAAGGCCTGAATAACATTCCAATTAATAGCACTTTCCAAGAGTTTATTAAGGCATTAATAATTCTTAGCTATAGGAAATCAAATTCTAGAGCATCACCCCAAAAACTAAATGCAGAGTTCTTAATTTTAAAACGTTGGTATAGTGCTCTTTATGCAGAAGATTTGAGTAATTTACATCCATGCTTGTTGTCTACTTCAATTTTAAATAAGTCTTTTGAAATTCTAGAAGAAAACTCTAGTAAAATAAATCTACCTGATCATGCCGGCACTTATAAACGATTACAAGAACTAATAAATCACTATGGATTTACAGAACAATCTTTAGAGTTTTCTAAAAGTTTTAAGTATATCAATCGACAAAATAGAACACCTAATTCCCGCAAAACAAAAGAGTTGATTGAGAGTGTTGAGCTTGACGAAGATGATCTTGATAAAGAAAAACTAATTTCAATTCGTACATTTATCAATATAGTATCGTTAATAAGTTTATGTGAGAGTGTTGGAGAAAAGATTGTTTTAAACCTATTACTATTATTAATAGTAACTGGTTTGCGCTCTACTGAAGCAATTCTTCTGCAAACTGACTGCATTATAAAAAAGCCTATACTTGATCCAGTTACTAAAGAGCATCTTTCTCTTGATGGTATAAAGCAATATACGCTTGGTATAAAATATTACGGAGCGAAAGGCGCTGGCCATAGAATACATTGGGTTGAACCATTAGCAGCCAATTTAGTGGAAACAATAGTTAACGCAGTCTTAGAGTTGACTAAAGAATGTAGACAGCATGTTTCCTATTTAAGATCAAAGCAGTGTAGAGATTTTTTACCAAAAACTATTGATGATATTCCAACTGAATATATTGAGGTAGATAACTTAATTGATTATTGTATTAGTATTAGAGACACAAATAGAGGTCAATCTGGTAGACGAGATTTATTAAATAAAACTTTAAAAGGCTATAAAATTTTTAAAGAAGAATGGAAAGACTACCGTAAGAAAAAATATTATCTTAAGAATGAAATCAATAAATATTTAATTGATCGTGCAAAATTTAATATAGACTCCCCTATTAATCATATATTTAGTTACGAAGGCGAGACAGTAAATATTCCATATGAAAATTTATTATTTCTACATGAGTATGGTTCTACTACGCTATCACGATCACTAATTAACAAAGCTATTATTCTTCCATTAAGTAACCGTATTATAAATAGTTTTTTGGGAGCTAATGAAAATATCTCAGTGTTCCAAAAATATCATTTATTAGAAAATGAAGATGAACATTCTAAGTTGACGAGCCATATACCGAGACATAATATTAATACTTTTCTTGCTCTAAGTGGTATTTCTGAACATTTACAAGCAGTGTTAATGGGACGTGTTGATATTAAACAAAATCAATATTACCAGCATTTAGCTTTAAAAGACCGTAGGGTAGCTTCTAGTATTCTTGATAAATATGAATTAGCTTCTTCACATTCATGGGAATCTAGTCCAGCAATTACTCCAGTTGAATCTGTAAAGCATGATGGACTAATGCATTTTTCTCAAGACTTAGATCTAGAGAATAATCTTAAAATGAATTTGCAAAGCTTTGATTCGAAAAAAGAAGTAGCTAATTATATTAAACAGAATCCAATGTCTGAATATTTTGATGATATTTTTCAATCATTTAATGAGCTAATAGAAGATGAAACACATGAAAAAGATAAACTTATAGAGCGACATGCTTATTTACATCCCTTACCATTTGGCGGATGTATGAGAGAGATCGCTGTCCACAACTGCCCTAAACGGCTTTCTTGTCAATCTGGAAGTCAGTGTGGAAATTTTGCTTTAACGGGCCGCAAGGGTGAGCTGGAAGCATTACATACAAAACATCAAAGTTTATTGAATCAATATAATGAACTAAAACTAAGCTTAGCATCTGATGAATCCTATAGTGATATGTTGAATGAATTGGCCCAAAACTTAGGATTTTTAAAAGAATTGGAAGAAAAAGCTTTATTAAGACAAAAAGACCTTATTCCTATACAAATTTTTCCCTATAGCGAAAACAACATTAAACTACCTACTACCTTAAGTGAGCTATTTGCGATTGAGCAAAAAAAATTAGAGACAGAGGAAAATTGACATGTTACGTGGTAATAAACTAGATGAATTAATCGAGCAAGAATTGCAGCTTATGCTACTTGAGGGTTTTGAAAAGTCTCCAATTTCTCATAAATTATTACATGATAGACTGAAACAAAAGAACTTTATATCAGGGGGGTTAAGTACTTTAAGTACATTCAAAAGAAAGACTTTAATTAATTGGTATATTTCTGAGCAAATTGCGCCTTTAAAATTAAAAAATAAAGAAAAACAATTATACATAAATAAAAAAACTAGAGAGGCTTTAACTAAAAGTAATAAAAATCTTCGTAAACAAGTTGAATTTTCAGAAGCTCAACTACATCAAAATACTGAAATACTTATAAGAATTATCAAGGAAGTTAAGAATGAAACAAATTTACAAATTGACCATTTTCTAGCTCCTCATTTATTAAGGAAGAAAATTTTTTGGGAATAGTCTAAGTTAGGTCTATGATTTTAATAAATTCAACAATATCAACATTTATAGCTTTTAACCAATCATGTAGCTCTATGAGATCAATTCTACGATCACGGTTTTCAACTTTAGCAACATAAGACTGATGTTTTTTTAAAGAAAAGGCTAACTCTACCTGAGTAATTTTCTTCTCCTCTCGGATAGAAATAAGGTATTTAATTAAATTGATGTATCTAGGGTCATGGATAGAGCTCATAGATACAAATGTTGTACTACAGCCAAAATTATCCCAAAATGGGATAATTGGTTTTAAGGCTAATTGTTATGGATAGAAAACAAGTACTTGAGATAGTTTTTTTAAGCTTTATAAAGGAGAATAGGTTTATAGATCAAGACTTTAAATCTATTTGGAATACTTTTGTAGAAAAAAGGAAACGTTCAGATAACGAAATTAATTTTAGTCTCGCTTATTTTTATTTTAGAAATACTCTTGAAGATGAATACTTTTTTGTTGATCGATCTAAAGTTCCTTTTAGATATACATCTATTTTTCAATTTAAAGAGACCTCTACATCCTACAATCTTAATGAGGCCTATAGAAAGATCTATAAAGCAATAGAAACACTCGCAGATGATTTTAAAAGAAATAAAGTTGAACTTTCTGTATTGAATACATACTCAGAGGAATTTCCATTAATCTATGATAAATTGGATCACTTAATTTTTAAGAGGCAACAATTAGAAGTCGAAATTCAATCAAAAATTAATGTTCTCAATGATTTATTAAAGGAATTAACCACTTAAAATATCAAAAATTTAAATTCTACTTGAGTGAAGGACTTTAAAGCTCAAAACTTGGCATGATCTACCTGGATGGGTTGCTTTATTTTCAATGCTACAGTCTTTAAGACGTTTAACCATCAATAAGGCTTCCCTGCTATTCATTAGATCTATTTTTAGATGCTGGGCTAATATCTGTTTCAATCACAGTTGTTCTTCTAGCTGCATTGTTATTAAGCATATCTTTTATACCTTCTAAAATTTCAGCTCCAATATCTCTATCTGCTTCAAATTTCTCTAGCTCATCATCAGTCATCAAAGTAGCCATTCAAATCCTCCATAAAAGTTTGAAAATTGCTCATATTTAGCCACACCACTTAGCTATTAAAAGTTATATCTATTTTAAAATCATATATCCATTAATTATTGATAAAAAAATAAGTACACCAAGGCATCCTATCATACCCGTAATGAAGAAAATTGTTCTAAAAATTAATCCGTAAGTAACGATTTTGGTAATAAAACACTTATCTATATTATTCTTTTCAAGATTAGCCTCTTCATTACAAAAAATTCCTATATCAATTGGAGAATTTCTTTCTAATCTTTTAAACACGGCTTCAGATTGTTTTATTAGGAAAGATGTGCGTTGGTCTAATTTCCAGAATATAATTGAGACATTAATTGACAATATACTAAGAAAAATACCTACAAATGAGAAATTCTTTGAGGTCTGCAAAATTACACCTATATAATGACCTATCCATTTTTGAAGTTGGGCATCTAAAGGGTTTTTTACTTCTGAATTGGCTTTCTCATTATTTTTGGCCACAACCCATCATTAAGCTAGCAAAAATAAAAGAGCTTAATAATCTTTTCTTCATCACGTTTCAACTTAATCTGTTTAATTTCACTATCTCACTTAAAAAATCAGAAAGACCAATCAAGGCGCAAAGTTGCTTTTAATGGTTCACCAGGCTGTACCCAAAAATTAGTATAGCTTGCCACGTAATAATCCTTATCGAAAAGATTATCTATATTGAGTTGGGCACGTAGATCAGGACGAATCTGTAAATAACCACCAATGTTCACTACTGTAAATTCAGGTAAAGTTGTTCCATTATCAATATAGTTCGCACTACGCTGTCCATAGTAGTTAATATTCCCGACTAGTCCTGTCTCATGACCAAAGATATTCAATTGATAGTCAGCACTTAAATTTGCTGTATGCTTAGGAATATTTTTAAGTCTTGAACCCTTTTTATCCACTTCACTTTCAATGACTGAAGCATCATTATAAGTGTAATTGGCATTCACTCGGAGACGGTCGCTAAATTGATGCTGTAATTCAACCTCAAGCCCCTTACTTTGTACATGACCATTGTCAACATAACTATCAGTAATACCTTCTGTAAGCAAATGACGCTTATCCAAATCAAAATAGGTTAAACCTAACCAACTCTGTGGTAAAAACTGATATTTAGTACCTAGTTCCCAACTGTTCGTTTTTTCCGGTTCATAAAGTTCATTGTTTTTATTTAACCCAGTATTAAGTTCAAAACCTTTACCCCAGTTACTGTAAAATGAAAGACGGTCAGTTGGTTTAAAATTAATACCGGCTCGTGGTGTAAAAGGTGTAAATGTTTGTTGTGAAGAAATTAAAGTTTGATGGTTATCAATCTGCTGTTCTAAGCGGTTAAAACGCCCTCCTAATAAGATATTCCATTGATCATTTAAAAATACTTGATCCTGAATATTAATACCGATCATGTCTTGTGTTTCTTTGGTATTTTTAGTCACTCGTGTCAGAACTAAAATATTTTGGCCATAAACTGGATTATAAATATCAAGCGGACTATTTGTACCTGCTGCATTTCTTCGCTGAATTTGGTCAATCGTATAATGCCCAGCTTCTATATTAGTTACTAACTCATGTTTTAGAGAACCAGTATCAAACTTACCTCGTAAAATTGACTGAAAATTTATTGTGTCAGTTTTAAATTCACGAGCTCGACGGAAGCGATTTGCTGTTCTTCCATCTGCAGCAATTGAACCAATTTCGGTAGATATACCTTCACGCTCTCCATGGCTGTAAGTAAGAGCTGTAGTATTATTCCAATTATCGTCAAACTCATGATTCAAACGTAATTGATACATCTGATCCTTAATTTTAATATCGCCATCACTTGGTTCACCCAAGAATGTTTTCTTATTTACAGCAATTTTGTCATCAACCATTGGAATACCTCGATCAAAGACACCTTGATATTCGGCAAGCTCTGTATCAAGATTTAATTGCGTTTGATCTGATATTCTCCAAGCTAATTGTGGCGAGAGATAATAATGCTGATTATCTACATGATCTCTAAAACTTTTATTATCTTCATAAGAGGCGCCTAAACGATAAGCAAAATCCTCATTAATGGCATCAGTTGTATCAACCGAGAGTCGATATTCCTCTAAAATACTACCGCTAAGACTTAAAGTACTCTTACGTTGCCATTCAGGTTGTTTAGTGGTGATATTCATAATTCCACCAATTGCTCCCTGACCATACATCGCAGCCATAGGACCTTTTAAGAAATCAACCGCTTGAATATTTACCATATCTCGTGGACTATGAATGCCACTCACAGAACTTAAACCATTACGCATATAGATCGTTCCCATATTAGGGTCAGTACTAAATCCACGAAATGAGTAGTTATCCCAGAAACCGCCACCATAACTATCTTGATAGACGACGCCATTTACAAAAGCCAAAACATCATTAATACCTTGAACATTATAGTTTTGAATATCTTTTTCTGAGACATGGGATTTTGTAAAAGGTACATTCAATAAATCATGATTAAACTGAGTAATCGCCTGTGAGGAAGTATGCCTCTCATCTTGTTTCTCAGCAGTAACCGTAATCGTTGGTAAACGCTCTGTGCTTTCATCTACACTCAATTGCTTTTCAGCTGCAACTGTATTTGTTGAACACTGAATGATAAAAATACTCCACGCTAGTGGATGAAATAAAAATTTAGACATATACGACTCTGAATTCATGAATAGACTGTTTGTTAGCTTTTAAGATTTAAATGTCACATCAAGCTCAACATTTGTTGGTGCCCCGATATAAATTTGCTTAGATGAATAACCAGAGTATTCGCCATAAAACTTATCGGCTAAATTTCTTCCCCAAAGCGTAAAAGTCATATTTTTTAGATCATACGCAAGTGATGCATCATATGTCGTATAGCCTTTTACGAAATATGTATTAGCATTTTCGGTATAGAAACCACTTGCATGTACTGCACCGCCTAAGGCCTTTTCCCCAAATAAAACAGATGATAGACCTTTTAGTACTTCTATTTTTTCATATTTCCAGACATCTAAATCACGAGTAACAAAAGTAGATGTACCAATCCGAACATCATCCTGTAAAACAGTATTCATATTTCCAGAAAAGCCACGCATCGTCAGAACTGCCGGAATACCTGGTACATTTCCAACGGTTGCCCCTGTCACATTCCCAAAGGCTTCTTTAACTGTTCTTAAACCTTTCTTTTGCATTTCTTTTTGAGTGATTATTTGAACTGTCGCTGGCATTTCTTGAGAGGTTAATCCTAATCGACTTTCTGTTGTATTCACCTGTTTTAAATGAAGAGATGCGGTATTTAGATCTTTTCGCGCTTCGATAACTAATATTGGTAATTGCACTGTTTGTTGTAAATCATCTGAGGCAAAAGTAGTGGTTCCAAATAATCCCGAAACCAAAAAAGTAAAACCTAGTCGATAAAACAAAGCAGAATTAATCAAAATTGATTTTGATACGTCATGAGTTGAAACAATAAAACAGTTCCCATTTAAGAATGAGTTTAACTTGAATTGAGACATTTCAATTCCTTTTAAGCATAAATTTCCGCTAAGACACCCAATGGATGTCTCAAAACATAAAACATTTGAAATTTAAGCAAATAAAGGAGGTGCTCGCCCTTGTGGCAATAAATATAAACGCTGTAAAGCAAAATAAATATGCTGAAAATTACGCTCAAATGCCAACATTCGAACAAAAAGTCGGTCAAAGACTTCTTCAAGACTAAAGTCCAAGCCAGTAGTTAAATTGGCAAATACCGTACAAAATGGACATTCATGTCCAATATCATGTTGGTGAATACTTTGTTCTTTATAGATTTTTTGATCTTCATGCATCATGTGATGCTGATCTGAATGATCAGATAAATGATGGGAATTATGTTGTTGAGCAGTAGTTATAGTATTGGAAAAAGCATCGGAAATAGTGACACAGACCAGCGCAATACGGTATTGTGCTGGCAATAATGGTTGTATAAATACAACGGATTGCAGAAACATTGCCATAAGGGCAAGGGCTAGAGCAACTCTCAAGATAAGCTTTTTCAATATTGAGACGATGACAATTTAACACAGCCCTTACAATGTAAGCAATTGTTAGTGTATACACTATACGTAAAAGTTTGTCTCACTATAGACACAACGATCTTATAATAAATCCTAAATAAAAATAAGAAGTTTAATCCCCCCCTATTAAAATAGTTTGTGCCTCTTCATTTTCAATAGATAGAAATCTCAATTTATAAGAAATATCAATTATAACTTTGAGATAATCAGATTTTTGTTATAGTAGGGCGCAACCGATTTTTAGAAAGAGATTAATTGGGTGTTGATGGTTTTTGGAAGATTGCTAGGATTATATGCAGTCTTGTTACAAATCGCTGTGTTCTTACAGCCATTACTGCCAGAGAAATATCAAATTTCTCCAGTATGTGAGACTATTGCTCAAGCATTACAACTTCATCATTCTGTTGCACCTTCTAGTAACGATCACCACAGTACATCAGAACAGCAATACAGCATGTCTCATCACATGGAACATGCAGCACACGCCACCTCATCTGACATTACAGTAGCAAGCCACCATCACCATGATACAGGACATCAATGTCAGTACTGTGTGGTATACAGCCATGTTGTACCCTTACCTGACCTTGATCTAAAACAAATTCTTATTCGAATTCAGGTCCGGTTTCTTGCTTTTGTTGAAAACAATTTTCACGTTTTCTTTCAACTCCAGCAACTATTTCTAATTCCACAAGGGCGTGCCCCTCCTCTTTGATGATCTTCCACTTGAAGCTCAAAACTCTAGTTTTGAAAAATTAATATTTTCAAGAGATTATCACTATGTTTTTTCCTTATTTTCATACTCTTAAACGGGTAGAAATGTCTATAGCTATAAGTTTAGCTCATCAACAAAAAGATGAGGTACGCGTATGACTCTGGGTTTAACAGCACTTGAACTAGCAAGAATACAGTTTGCATTTACGGTATCGTTTCACATTATCTTTCCTGCAATTTCGATTGGGCTTGCAAGTTTTTTAGCAGTTTTAGAATGGCGTTGGTTGCGTACAAATAATCCAATCTACCAAGACCTATTTAAATATTGGGTCAAAATCTTCGCTGTTGCCTTTGGGATGGGTGTAGTCTCAGGTGTGGTGATGAGTTATCAATTTGGTACCAATTGGAGCGAGTTTTCCCGCTTTGCAGGAGGCGTTACAGGTCCATTGCTCACTTATGAAGTTCTTAGTGCCTTTTTTTTAGAAGCAGGATTTCTAGGTATTATGCTGTTTGGTTGGGGACGTGTTGGTAAAAAAGCCCACTTCTTTGCCACCCTTATGGTTGCAATTGGCACCTGTATTTCAATGTTCTGGATTTTGTCTTCAAACAGTTGGATGCAAACTCCTCAAGGATTCACAATTGAAAATGACATTATCGTTCCACAAGATTGGTTTGCAATTGTCTTTAATCCTTCTTTCCCTTATCGGCTTGCTCACATGGCAATTGCTGCTTTTATGGTTGCAGCTTTACTTGTAGCAGCCACCGCAGCTTGGCATTTACTAAAAGGTCGTCGGGACGAGTTGGTTAAAAAGTCATTTTCTATGGCACTTTGGCTGATTTTGATTTTAGCCCCCTTACAAGTCTTTGTTGGTGATGCACATGGTTTAAATACGCTTGAACATCAACCAGCAAAACTTGCAGCTATGGAGGGACATTGGGAGACCAATTATGATGAAGGTATGCCATTGTATTTATTTGGTATTCCGAGTATGCAAGAAGAACGTACCAAATATGCAATTGCAATTCCAAATCTAGGAAGCCTTATTCTTACGCACTCAATGAACGGCTCAGTTAAAGGCTTAAAAGACTTCGCACCTGAAGATCGTCCTAATTCAACCGTGGTTTTTTGGAGTTTCCGTATCATGGTTGGTTTAGGCATGTTGATGCTATTACTGGCATTTACAGGAGTATGGTTGAGAAAAACAGGGAAACTATTTGAAAGTAAATGGTTTCATCGTTTCGCATTATTGATGGGCCCATCAGGTTTTATTGCATTACTCGCAGGTTGGTTTACCACAGAAGTAGGCCGTCAACCATGGGTGGTCTACGGTGTTATGCGTACAAAAGATGCTCTTTCTCCTGTTTCAGCCGAGCAAGTGGGTTTAACTCTGATTATCTTTGTCGTGGTGTATTGCATTGTTTTTGGTATTGGCATTTATTACATGTTGAAACTTATGCTTAAAGGCCCTGAATTTATTTATAGCCAACAAGATGAAATTGGCGGTGTCGGTCATTTTAAAACACCTATGCGACCACTCAGTGCCGCAAATGAATATCTTGATGATAAAGATCAAGGAGCTTCTCCATGATTGATTTATCTTTAATCTGGATTGTAATTATTGCCATTGGCGTTTTCATTTATGTTGTACTTGATGGTTTTGATCTCGGTATTGGTATTTTGTTTCCATTCATCAAAAATCAGCAAGAACGAGATGTGATGATGAATACCGTTGCGCCTGTCTGGGATGGTAATGAAACATGGATGGTACTTGGTGGTGCTGGCTTATTTGCAGCATTCCCAATGGTCTATTCCGCAGTTTTATCAGCACTTTATCTACCAATTATATTAATGGTTATTGCGTTGATTTTTCGAGGTGTTGCTTTTGAATTTCGTTTCAAAGCAAATCGTAGCAAGCCCTTATGGGATGCGGCATTCATAGGCGGGTCAGTATTATCTAGCTTTTTACAAGGTGTAATTCTTGGTGCTTACATTCAGGGAATAAATATTGTCGATGGGCGTTATGCAGGTGGTGGTTTAGACTGGTTAACACCATTTTCACTGTTCACAGGTGTAGGTGTGGTAGTTGTTTATGCTGCACTCGGCTGTGGCTGGCTCATCATGAAAACGGATGATGTATTGCAAAGCGCTATGTATCGTTTAATGCCAAGGCTGATCATAGCATTGTTACTGATATTTATAGCGGTGAGTATATATACACCAATGGCACATCCAATAATTGCTGAACGCTGGTTTAATCCACCTCAACTTTTATATTTCAGTCCAGTTCCGATTCTAGTAGTGGTTTTCACCTTTTTAACGATTCGAGCTTGTCAAAAACATCAGGAGTCCATGCCTTTTTTATATACTTTGGCATTAGTGTTCTTAGCCTATACAGGTTTTCTGATCAGTATTTTCCCTTATGTTATTCCACCCTCTATTACCATTTGGGATGCGGCTGCTCCAGCCAATAGCCAACTATTTGCACTGATCGGTGCATTGATTCTAATCCCGATTATCATCATCTACACCATCATGGCATATTGGGTATTTAGGGATAAAGTACGTGTTGGCGATGAGGGTTATCATTAGGAGAAATTCGATGAGATTATCTCAATCACAATGGTTTATATTACTTTGGCTTATTGGCATCTTCAGCTTACTTTTTATTGCAATAATATTTAGATTGCTTCTGCAACTAGCTTACTAAAGGAAGACCATGCATTAGCATGGTCTTTATTTTTGGCACGACTCTATAAATAGAATGTTCTGAAATACATAAAATGTCTAATACTCTTATAAAAAAATAATAAGGTAACTTATGATGACTCTCTAGTTTATAGTTATAAATAGACCAGATAAAGCACTTAAAATATTAGTTTAGGATAATAGTAATATGAAAATTCATACATTAACTGCTGCTCTATTCATTACAGGTAGCATTTTTAATGTAGTTCATGTTGGGGATACATATATCCACAAATTGCGCCTATTTATGTAAAAGCTAATCAACGGTATCAATTTGGGCTAACCACTACAGCAACTCAAGGTACGATAACAAAAGAACATTTAGCAAATCACCCATTACTACGTCCTGCTAAAGTACTAGAACCTATTCCTGATGAGGCCAAAAGATATTAAGGCTATTATTAATTTCACATAAATAACAGAGATAGTCTGTATACATCTCTACTACTTTATGAGAATTCTGAAAAAAATTACTTGTATTCCTTAATGATTTATAGAGATGCTCAGCAATAGTTTGCTGACAATTTACATATAATGATGAATCTTCAACAGTTTGAGTATTTCCATTTTTTAAATGGTATAGTGTGAATAAACCCCTTTAACAAGAACTTTTAATAGTTGCCCCTGATCCTTAGAAATAATTATTTTCACACGAGCCAGATTTTTACTGCTCAAAAACTCAGCGGCTAGCTTCATATCTCCAAGAGTTGCTGATTATTCTACTTCTAGTACTTGTCGCTTCACAGCTAACTAGGTTTGATGCATTAAGGATTAAAATTGCTTACCTTGTTCCTCACCAATAAAAGCGTGCAACTTATCAACAACTATATACTTAAATTCCTATATATGGTATTCGTCGTGAGATCAGTAGTAATGGTTAGCCTGCTGGTACTACAATTCTGGTTTTCTCCAACTTAAAACGACTCATACATAGGCAAATCACGGAAACAGTTCCACATAAATAGTATTTACTCAATGCAACTTATTTCGAGTAAAGTCATAGCAATTATATTCCTGAATATAAATACTGATTTAATCATTGTCGATACTTGACCGACTGTTATGTATAAGAAACAGACTCTCATATTATCGAATTTGCATCCCTGATAAGCAAAAGACTTTTCAAACTGTTATTTGGGCCACAAAGTAGCCCCCTAGAACTAATACTATTTGCTAGTGAACACACTGTACTAGAATAGTTAAAAATATCAAACCTCATTGTTTTAAATGATTTTTTCTTCGATCAATAAAATCAGGACCTCGGAATGCTCGGCGCCACTCTGTTGGGGTGACTCTGAATTTTGACTTAAAATTTTGTCGGAATGAAATCGGTGATTGAAACCCAATCGCCTCTGACACTTTTTCAATACTATAATCTGTCGTCTCCAGCAGCTCTTGGCTTCGATGAAGACGCTCTGTGTTAATCCACTCACTTAGGGTCATTCCCGTACCCTTTAGAAAGTGACGCGTTAACGTTCGTCTGCTCATGCTGACAAATCCGGCCAGTGAGTCAAGATCATGAGGTTTATCTAGATTGCGGCGCAAGTATTCCATCAACTCATTCATTTTTTTGTCTCGAGAAGATGTTGGAACTGGACGTTCTATAAACTGAGCCTGACCGCCTTCTCGATAAGGGGGAACTACCATCCTTCTTGCAACTTTGTTGGCAATTGCCGAACCATAATGGCTGCGAATAATATCCAGACAACAGTCAATACCGGCCGCTGTTCCAGCAGAAGTAATAAGCCGTTCATCGCTAGAATAAAGCGAGTTACTGTCTAGGTTAACAGCTGGAAAACGTTCAGTGAAGTCGTTTTCATATTCCCAGTGTGTGGCTGCGCGGTGCCCATCAAGCAAACCTGTATAAGCAAGTACATAGGTACCCAAACAAAGCCCCACAACTTCCGCACCACGCTGCCAAGAATTGATCAGTTTATCCAACAGTGCCTGAGAGGGTTTTTCAGCAGGATTGTTCCAATAAGGTACGATAATAATGTCTGCCACATCTAGTCTCTCAAGTCCAAATTCCACATTGATAGACAGGCCTATATCAGATTGGATCATGCCTGGCTTCTCAGCACAGATTTCGACGCGAAACATATCTGGCTCTGGCATTGATGGTCCGAAAATTATACAGGGCACTGAAAAGTGAAATGGACTGAATCCGGCCGTGGCAATTACGGCAACTGTCAAAGCAGACATAATGTTTACCTTTCCATAAATGGTAGCCACCAGAGCTTCGGTGGTTGGTATGCTGATTTTAACTGACCACGTAGAACAGGTAGCCAGCGGTTATAACATTTCCCTTAAGTCATACATATGATCTATTAGAAAGCAAGAGTCTCTCCATCTGCTGGAATAAGCACATGATCTTCGATACCGTGCTCAAGCGTAAACTCACGTAACTCTGCACGGGTAAGCAGGCAGTGATTAACCGCCTCCATATGCGAAGCAATAATAGTCGCTGTTGGCAGAATCCTATGCGTGCGCAGTGTGTCCTCTTTCCCCATGATAATCGGACCATAGAGTTCGTTAACAGCATAACCAGTATTTAGCACCACTATATTTGGCTGGAAACGCTTTAAACTTTTTACATAAGGTTTTACCCAGATGGTATCCCCTGCAATATAAAGCGTTTTCTCACTATGGTGCATAAATACTAACCCGCATGCATCCCCCAGTAAATCGCCGGATTCAGCATCAGTGTAAAGCTCATTACTACCGTGCTGACCATCAGTTTTGTAAATTGTCATCCCATCCACGAAATGGTTTTCATCTTTCAGCACACGAATATTGAGAAAACCCTGAGAACGGATCAACACTGCATCACTTTCATCCTGTACATAAATAAGCATATCTTTAGGCACAGCTTGCTGTGCTGCTTCGTCCCAGTGATCAGCATGTGTGTGCGTTAAGACCACAGCATCAACATTCAGCAAATCTTTTACCGCTATAGGTAACGCTACCATGGGGTTACGAAGATATGGACGAGCACTTCCAGCAAAACCATCCCAAGCGTCTTTTTCTGCCAGCATAGGATCAATCAAAAATTTTTTACCAGCATATTCCAACAGAAGAGTAGCATTACGAACTTGCGTTAACTTCATTTCTTACTCCAGTGATTCATTAGGTTTTAAGCCACAACCAGCCCGTTCACTTTTAACGAGCAACGTGGCTAAGCATGGGATCTAATATAGGATGTAAGCTCGGGAAATCGTGACATGCTTATGAGACACTAGTCGATGAAATCAGGCCAAATAAAGAGAATCTAGTACTCGGCTGTACTGTCTGCAGCTGATTGGACTCCTAACGGCCTTATTTTTGCATCAGCCTAATCGTAAACTTTTGATTCCAAGTTAACCACAACATCGGCACAGCCAAACAGATGATCCAAGGAACTAGAATAAGGTGCATGGTTTTCCAACCAAATAGATTCAGCAGAGGACCAGCACCCAGCGAACAAATAACGCTGAAGATGAAGACACTCATATCATTTGCCGCCTGAGCAACGCCCTTTTCACCTGTAGAGTAAGTTGTTGCTAGTAGACTAGTACCCCCAATGTAGAGAAAATTCCAGCCTATTCCCATCAGGATTAGCGCAGCAGCAAAAAATCCCCACGTAACTCCTGAAAGCACCACAATGATATATGCAATCAGAAGCAGGATTCCTACCAGCATAATTTTAATAACACCAAATCGGTCGATGAGTTTTGCTGTGAAAAAGGAAGGGATGAACCGACCTAATATATGTAGCTGGATGACAGCAGCGATTTGCGAGAGGTCAAAACCATAATGCTTCATTGCAATAGGTGTCGCTGTCAGACCCAACACCATAATGCCAAATCCCGAAGCACCAGAAAAAAGGGCGACAAGGTAAGCTGGCTGAGAAATAACTTTTATCCACGGGCGACTTAATACCTGCTCAGTTAAATCATTTGACTGCATGGGTATTTGTAAACGTGACAATAGAAGTAAACCCAGCGAAGCCAGTATACCCATAAAGAGGAAGGAACCCATATAAGCCACGCTTAATAGTGTACTTCCAATGCTAGCAAGAAATGGGCCTAACAGGGCTGCGATGACCCCGCCAGCTAGAACTAGTGAAATAGCCTTGGTGCGAAATACTGGAGGAGCAATTTCAGCCGCAGCAAAACGATAAAACTGCGCAAATGCCTGATATATACCCAGAAAGAGCATTCCGAGACACAACAACATGAACGAATGCTGGATCATTGCCACTATAGAAATGATGGCTGCCACGACTCCACTTAGAGTACCAGTAATGAACCCCGCTTTTCTGCCTACCCGACTCATCCATAAAGATGCAGGAAACATCACAAGTACGGTTCCTAGGCTTGCCATTGAAATGGGGACAGTAATTAGTGAAGCGTTAGGCGTCAAGAGCGCTCCGGCAAGTCCGCCGATTGTCATTATAAGAACTGATATCGACTGAAATATGGCCTGCGAACCTGCAAGTATCAAGACCTGCCGATGCATATTACTCATTTTATTAAGCTCCGGAACAAAATTAGAGACGAGCAGAGTGTAAAATCCTCATCAGCCTGCTCCAAGGAAATTAATTACGCAGAAATTGGCTGGGTTTAAGTGATAGGCAGATACACCAGCCATGTTATTTACAACTGAACCTACAATCTGTTTAGGTAAGGAATATAAGAAAAGTGGGCATTCATGTGTGAGAAGGCTAGCAGCCAATTATCAATGAAAACGGGTCATATTATTCAGATTAGATAAATATCAACAAAAGCAGATATGGCTAAAGCACGAATACATGGTAGCTAAGGCGGCAGAATGCTTTCAAAATTAGGAGAATTCGATAAAACCTATACTATTACGAATAAAAATTCAGAAGGCTTTACCTAAGATTGTTTAAGTAGTTCAAGGAATTGAGACTATGCTGAAAGATAAACCGAAGGCTCAGGGAATAAAATATTTAATACCTATACGTATGCGGAACTGATTATCATGGTTTTTATCCCGATCAAGCCAAGCAAGTTCAGTATAAGGCATCCATTTTTTACTCACCCAGTATTGAGCGCCCAAGTTATTTTCCCAGTGAGCCTTTCGGCCATTAGGTGCCTTAAAATTACCAGTATTAACATTATATTGAGAGTTTAAAAAAAGTTTAAAATTATTGGCGGCCTGATAATTTATAAAGAGGTCCAGTTGATGAACATCATTATACGACCTTACCTGATTGAGATCATTTTCTCTGTGCGTCATATGGTTATAGCGATAGCGTTCTGCAATAGATATTTTATTCGAGAGTATATGATTAAGCATCACAGAACCTGCGATTTTCGTCCCTGCTGAATTGACATCCATGAGCGCACCGGGCACCACTGACCAGTTGTCGCTAAGCCTAATAGGGTACCACCCTTCAAACTCCTGAAAGCTACTTTTAAACTGATTAAAGTCTTTTCCCATGTCATAAAGTGATGAAGCAAGAAATACCGCTCCACTATCAAATTCATGCCCAACACCGATTTTATACTGATTTGTCTCAGCACCAGTAATGTGGGCATAACGGGTATCTACCCAACTTGATGAAGCATTGACATAAAATGGGAGAGAAAGCAGCATTAAGCTTGAAACAAAAATATTTAACTTCATTTTTCACCTAGAGGTTATAGGTTTTTTTGGATTAATATAAATTACATGTTGAGAGTTTTTACTGTGATGCTAATGAAGGACAAGAAACGATAGTATTGAGCCAGTTTGTTTTTAGCTGTGCGGCTTTTTTGTATTGCAATCCATTCACTGAAAATAATTTAAATAATAACAGCTTGTGGATTGTTTCTAGCATGAGAACCTGCAACGACCAATTTCTAGCAATTCATGCTTTTCATTTTGATGGAACTCTGAATAATTCCTCCTGCAGGTAACGGGATCAAGCGCATTCAGCACTGCCATGAAGCTGTAAATCCAGTAGGTTTGAATTAGCTGATGAAAGCAATTGTCTTAAATGCACGCAGCGAGCGAGGCGTTATATTATGGCTGTATGTCATAAGTTATGGGGCAAGGGGTAAATTTGTTATGCGTTTTTATAAGCATCATGGGAATTGGTGTTATTTTTTACTTGTTTTGATAACGGGGAATAAAAAAACCAGTCATCTATGACTGGTTTTTAGCTTGGGTGACCATACTATTTAGTATGTAACCACATCTCCGTCGTTCGGCACTACGACACGGTCACCAAGTTTGTTTTCTTTGACATATGCACGCATCTCAGCACGAGTCACTGCCGTATGGTTCACGGCATCCATATGTACGGTTATGATTTTTGCTTTCGGTGACATTTCGTAAGCGTGGCGAACATCTTTAGTTCCCATAATAATCCCTGTATCAGGGAACATTAAGCTACGGGCATCGCCAGTATTCAGGATCATAACATCTGGCTTGTATTTAGTAATTGCTTTGTTGACATCGGCATTCCATACAGTATCACCAGCTAAATATACTGTTTTATGACCTTTTGCTTTGAACACAACCCCCATGGCTTCCCCTAGCAATTCACTTAACGGTGAAGCGTACATTTCATCGGTACCATGTGCACCGTGAGTCTTAGTAAGCGTGACATCACCAAACTGCATTGACTCATTTAGGACTTTCACATTTTTGAAGCCTTGGCTACGAATTAATTTCGCATCATCCTCATGTTGAGCGATAATTAGAAGATCCTTCGGTAGTTTCTTTTGTGCCTCGTCGTCCCAGTGATCCAGATGCGTATGTGTGACAATAACTGCCTCTACACCTTTATAGACATCTTTAACACTCATCGGTAGTTCAATTAATGGGAATCTTAATTGACTGTTATGGGATCCCTCAAAGCCAGGATAGGTATCTTTTTTTGATAACATTGGGTCAATGAGGAATTTTTTATTCGCAATCTCAACCTTACCAGTGGCATTTCGAATTTGTTGATAGCCATCGCTAGCGAATGCGGTAGAAATAAGTGCAGAGCTCAGAACAACAGTGGTAAATATATTAAGCAATTTCATTTCTTACTCCAAATAGATATTGTTAAATAGAAAGACTTTTTAACAATGCTATTCCATGATTAATAAGTTATTGTTTTTAGTCTCGCTTCTGCAGGAGGACTATGCGAAATAACTTATGGTCGTTAGAGTAAGTATGTCTAATCATAATCAATCATTCCATATTAACAGGGTCATTCATCGATGAAATCAGGCCATTCTTTCTATTAACGGAATGTATTTCTAAAACTTATGATTTTTTACCGATTCTGAAAACTTTTTCTGCTGCTGATCCTAAAATTTGTATTGCTGTAAATCATAAAAAAGTTAGTCATGCGTTTAAAAATTGATAGGGGGACAAATAAGTTACCCCTATCAATTTACTCAATCAAATACTACAACCATTAATGCCACAGCTTTGACCCTCTGTGATCACTAATTCATTCTGCTTTTCTTCCCATACCTGCTCTAATGCACTTAAAAAAGTTTCTATAGGCTGAGCACCACTGATTGAATATTTATTATTTATAATGAAAAGCGGCACTCCACTAGCACCCATCGCATGTGCACTGGCTTCATCTTTTAAAACTTCTTGTTTCAACGAAATATTACTAAAGGCACTGTTAGCTTCTTCACGAGGAACTCCAACTTCATTAGCAAGCTCAACCAACCCCTTATGATCAAAAATAGACTTACCTTCAGTTATGCTTGCCTTAAAAAACTTTTCTGTTAATAGTTCACCAACACCCTTCTGTTGCGCCAACTTTACAATGGCATGGGCATCTAAAGTATCGCCAAAAAGCATACTATTAAAGTTATAGATCAGACCTTCTAGCTCACCTGCACTTTTTACATGGTTCATCATCGCATCAGCGCCACTTTTCCCACCAAATTTTTTATACAATGCATCTTTAAAAGGCTGTGGTGTAAGGCCACTTGCTAGACGGTAACTATGATATTGGATAGTTACCTGATTCTTATGTTCAAAGGCATCCAAACCTTTCTCAAATCTTTTTTTAGCAATCCAGCACCAAGGGCAAACAAAATCTGACCATATATCTACGGTAATTTGCGAAGGTAGAGTTTTCATAAATATCTCAGTAAATTCATTAGATGTTTAAAAACAAAGAAGTTTTAATGCCTAGTGTCAAAAATTAACTAGGCACCCCATTGTTTATTTGCCGTTATAATCTGGATAATCTGTATAGCCTTTTGCTGGAGATCCACTTACGCCGTAGTATGTTGTGCGATCACTTTCCGCCAAGGGCCATTTATTCTGCATCCGCTCGACTAAATCGGGATTAGCAATATAAGGGACACCAAAAGCAATTAAATCGACCTCACCTTTTTCTAATGCCGCCTCAGCACTTTGTTGATTAAAACCACCAGCTGCGATAATAGTTCCAGAAAAAGTTTCTCTGAATAAAGTTTTAAAATTTTGGGCTTCTAAAGGTGCTGTTTCATAAGTTGGTTGATAGTACAAATGCACATAGGCCAATTTACGTTTACCAAGAGCTGACGCAATATTTGCCCAAGTATCAACCTCTCCTTCATAAGGCGCCAAGTCATAAATACGACCAAAAGGAGAAACTCGCACAGCCACTTTGTCATGGCCAATTGCTTGGGAAATAGCATCAATAGTTTCTAGAAGAAAACGTTGGCGATTCTCAACAGTTCCGCCATATTGATCTGTTCGGTTATTTAACTCAGTACTGAGAAACTGGTCAAAGATGAATCCATTTGCAGCCATAATTTCAATGCCATCAAATCCTGCTTCAATTGCTAATTGTGCAGATTTAACAAAATCATGAGTAACACGTTTGATTTCTTCAGTTTCTAAAGCTCTAGGTTTACTTGGCGCAACCGGACCGGGTTCACCCGAATCAGTATATGCAAATACTGTAGTGTTGGTTGCTGGAATAACTCCAGAAGATACAGGTACTTGATTATCAGGTAAAACTGAAACATGCGACATTCTTCCCACATGCCAAAGCTGAGCAAAAATACGACCACCTTTTGCATGCACTGCTGCAGTAACTTTTTTCCATCCTTGCATTTGTTCATCATTATATAAACCAGGCGTATATAAATAACCACGCCCTTCTTCAGAAACAGGCAAGCCTTCAGTAATGATTAGACCTGCGGAAGCTCGCTGGGAGTAATAAAGCGCAGTAAGTTCATCTGCAACACCGTTCAATGTTCGCGTACGAGTCATAGGCGCCATTACTACTCGGTTTTTTAATTGAATATCCACCAAATTATGGGGAGTGAATAATTTATTCATCACAGACCTCTAGAGAGATTTACAGATAATTAAGAAATTTCTTTAACCACACTCATCAATCAATGAATGACTCAGGTAATGACCTGTTTGTGAAGTACAAGATTTGCACTCCCTCATTCCTATTGCACAAATGACAAGTTGATGCCACTATATCAACCAACTAGTAGGTAGGCAATAGTATTTTTAATTTAACCTGAATTTAATGTCGGTTAGCAATTGATTGAATACTATCCTTTAACTGAATTCTGAATCTGTAAATACAGAAAAGAGGAAGTTTTATAATGCGTAAATTACACACTTTTAATGAAGATACCTTTCATGAAATTGAATGGAAAGAAGGTTTAGCAGTAGTCCGTTTTTATGCTCCTTGGTGTCCACCGTGCCACAATAGCGAAAAATTATTTAATACTTTTGTGGAAAGTATTGAAGATAATGTAATTGTCGGAACAGTTAATGTTGATCAGGCACCTATTTTAACAACCCGTTATAATATATGGGGTTTACCATCTGTTTTAATGTTCAAAGATGGGCAATTAATCCATCGTATTGTTGGAGTAAAACCTATATCCGATTATCAAAAAGCTTTAGATGAACTCATAAAATCTGAATCAAACAATGATGAGAAAAACGAAGCAAAGAGTTCCATTGGTACTCTTTGTTTAACGAAATCTGAGATTAAAGCTGAATAATTTTCTAAACTATTTTCTGTTAGTACTTGACATTTAAAATTAGCCCATATAATCTACAAACCAACTAGTAGGTAGGCTACTTTTAATCGATATTAATGATTAGGTGATCTTATGAGTGAGCAACAATTTAAAGGCCAGAAACTTCTCGTCATTGGTGGCACTAGTGGCATTGGTTTAGAAACAGCAAAGAAAGTTGCTGAACAAGGTGGGACTGTAGTAATTGTTGGCAATCGCGCAGATAAAGCCGAGACAGCCCGTAAACAATTAGTTGCTATAACAAGTGAAGAACAAGTTTTTGCACTGACTGCTGATTTAACAAATTTTGATAGTGTTCAAAAGTTAATTAGCAAATTGGATAGTGAACATAAAGACATTAACTTATTAGTTAATTCAGCAGGAATTTTTTATCCTAAAAGCTTCCTAGAGCATTCGCTAAGTGACTATAACAATTTCCTAGACCTGAACCGCGCATTTTTCTTTATTACTCAACAAGTTGCTTCATCAATGGTTGCACAAAATAAAGAAGGATCAATTGTAAATGTTTCTGCCGTTGCAGCTCGCCAAGCTATCGAAACTGTCACAGCATCTGCCTATTCAATGGCAAAAATGGGTTTAGAAGCTATGACTCGCCATGTGGCTGCAGAGCTAGCAGAACATGGAATTCGAGTAAATGCTGTTAGCCCTGGAATGGTGGAAACCCGTATTTTCGAAAGATTTATTCCTTCAGATCAATTAGATAATGCACTTCAAGATTTCAATAGTTTTCATCCCTTAGGAAGAAATGGTACCCCAAATGATGTAGCAGAAACTATCGTATTCCTTCTTTCCGAAAAAACATCTTGGGTAACTGGTGCTATTTGGGATGTTGATGGTGGTGTCATGGCATCAAGAAAACTAGGCAAATAATATTTAATAAATGATGAGGTTTCAAAAATGAACGGTGAATGGACTAACAGATTATCTGCATTAGTTAAAAATATTGGTAATTTTGCAAAAGCAAATAAACCCGTTGCCACTGCTTTTCACAACTTAGAAGTTGCGACGCGTGAAAATAAAGTACTCGACGCAAAAACTCACGAGTTAATTGCGTTGGCAGTAGCAGTTACTACGCGTTGTGATGGTTGTATATCAGCTCATGCGGGCGCAGCTAAAAAAGCAGGCGCTACAAAAGAAGAAGTTGCGGCAGCTTTAGGAACTGCTATCGCTTTAAATGCTGGTGCAGCCTATGTTTACTCAGCACGAACTTTAGATGCTTATGACGAAATGTAACTTCACTAGAGGTTACATAAACAAGCTTAGTAATGGGGAAATTATTCTCCATTCACCAAAATTTATATCTTAATTGGAGTTCTATAATGAACAATGTAGTGAATGAAATTGATCTAAATGCTTTTCAACAATTTGCAGATAGAGTAAGCCAGAATCCTACCACTTCAAAAGCTCGTTTTAACGTACAAACAAGATGGGCGGGTCAAACACGTTCTGTTTCCACTGTGAAATCTTATGAACTTTTTGGTAAGACTTATGAACGTAACTTCCATATAGCTGCTGATGAACCTCATGAAATTTTAGGAACAGATAGTGCACCTAACCCACAAGAATTATTGATGGCGGCACTTAATGCATGTCTTACAGTTGCTTATGTAGCTATTGCTGCTACTAAAGGTGTCAAGATTAATTCATTAGAAATTGATACTTCTGGAGAGCTGGATCTCAGAGGTTTCTTAGGCTTAGATGAAAAAATTAATCCTGGATATGATGAAGTCCAATACACTGTAGTTATTGATACAGATGGGACACAAGAACAATTGGATGAAATACATAGTGCTGTTCTTAAAACTTCACCAAATTTCGCCAATTTTTCACGATCAATTCAAATGAAACCGCAATTAGTGATTGCAAACAAATAATATGTGATGGGTGGCATACTCGTTAATCTGATGATTCATCTTTAACAACAATGCTATAGTATGCCGCCAAATCTCTCTAATCTGGGAACTACGAATATGACCATTGATACTCGCCAAAGTTTAATTAACTCAGCAGAGCTTATGTTGAGATCAAGAGGTTATGCTGCTTTTAGTTATGCTGATTTAGAGAAGATTGTTGGAATTAAAAAAGCCAGTATTCATCATTATTTTCCCAAAAAAGAAGATTTAGGAATTTTAATAGTCGAAACATATATTGAACAGACTATTCAAGATTTTGAAAAAATCGAACGTGATTTTCCTAATGCATTCGGACGCCTTTGTGCCTTTGCTTCCTTATTTAGAAGCTCAATGTCTGAAGGAATGTTACCGTTATGTGGAGCTCTTGCTGCTGAAATGGCTGTTTTACCAGAGAGCATGCAGGAGTTAACTCGAAAGTATTTTGAAATCCAATTATCTTGGATAGAAAAAATCATCCATTTAGGTGTAGAAAATGGAGAACTTGCCGAAGGTGATGCAAATCAGCAAGCCTTTCAATTATTGAGTTTAATGGAAGGAAGTAGTTTTGTAAGATGGGCAATGAATAAAGGGACAGAGCTTGATCCTAAGGTAATAGGAAAAATTGTTGGCGTGCTTTCTTAAGATTAGCTCAGATATTTAAATCTTTTTAATTCAAATATCTAATCTATTTCTAATAAAAGTAAATAAATATAGGAATGCTTTAAATAAAGCATTCCCTTTATATTCGTCCATATATAGCACCCGCTATGACTATCCCAACAAAATTAGTTTAATTTTTATGTCAGATGAAATATCCATCGGACAATCTCTAATTTTATGGTAGTACTTTAAATATTAGTCTACCTAAATGGGAGTGCCCCTATATGGTAGGTTACAACATTCAGAATAATAAAAAAATTTATGGCTTACATGCCACTACTATTATTAGTTTGGCTCAATTATTGGCCACATCATTGTGGTTTAGTGCAAATAGTGCAGCAATAGATTTAATGCAACAATGGCAAATAACAGTTGCAGATATTGGTTGGATTACCAACGCTGTTCAAGCAGGATTTATCATTGGAACTTTTGTATTTGCTTATACAGAAATAGCAGACCGCTTTAAAGCCAGCCATATTTTTGTTTGTTCAGCACTATTAGGCGCCTTTTTTAATTTCTGCTTTGCATGGTTCGCTCATGGACTTATTGATGCCCTTATATATCGTTTTCTCGTGGGATTATGTCTTGCAGGGATCTATCCAATCGGAATGAAACTTATCGTTCTATGGGCACCTCATCAGGCTGGGCGAGCACTAGCAAAATTAGTTGCTATGCTGACATTAGGCACGGCTCTTCCCTATTTTATTAATAGTTTCCCCACTCATTTTGCTTGGCAAACAGTCATGATCTGTTCTTCAAGTCTTGCATTGATTGCAGCCTTATTAATTTACCGGCTAGGAGACCCAACAGTCTCTCCAAAACCACAAAATATAGTGTCATCAGGTGGTACTTTTCAGGTTTTCAAAATTCGAAAATTTCGTGCAGCTGCTATAGGCTATTTTGGTCATATGTGGGAATTATATGCCTTTTGGACGATTATTCCTTTATTTATTGCTAAATCAGGTATTCCAGAAAAATTGGGATACAACAACATTTCGCTCCTTACTTTTTTTGTAATGGCATGTGGAGCAATTGGTTGCTTGGTGGGCGGATATCTTTCTAAATATATAGGTAATAGATATGTTGCTATAGGATCTTTATCTATCTCAGGTTTTAGTTGCTTGGTATTTGCTCTAGGCTGGCGTTTTTTACCTGCGTGGTTCTTATTGGTTTTATTTGCGATCTGGGGAGCCTCTGTTATTGCAGACTCACCGCAATTCTCTGCGCTTTCCGCCCAATCTTGTCCATCCGAAAAAGTTGGTGCGGCATTAGCTATTCAAAATTCAATTGGTTTTACACTGACTATCATATCTATTGCATTGACAACCTATGCCTTTGAAATAATTGGCTTGGATTCAGCATGGATATTATTGATTGGCCCCATTCTAGGTGTTGCTGGATTCTACTATTCAGCAAATAAAGGAGTTATCCATGTCTAAACATTACGATTATATTGCAATTGGTGGAGGCAGTGGCGGTATAGCCTCTGTAAATCGAGCAGCCATGTATGGAAAAAAATGTGCATTAATTGAAGCGGGAGATATTGGTGGCACATGCGTTAATGTTGGCTGTGTCCCTAAAAAAGTGATGTGGTACGCTGCTCATATTGCTGACGCAATTCGTCAATATGCGCCGTCATATGGTTTCACTACGGAAGTAAAATCATTTGATTGGCAGAAACTTATTAAAAATAGACAGGCATATATCGAAAGAATTCACACCTCTTATAACAATATCCTCAGTAAAAATAATGTTGATGTCATACACGGGTTTGCAAAATTTATTGATAAAAACACAATTGAAGTAAACGGAGATTTATTAACAGCTAATCACATTCTCATAGCTACTGGTACAGAAGCGAGTTGGCCTGCAATTGAAGGTGCTGAACATGGTATCGACTCAAATGGCTTTTTTGATTTAGAAGTATTACCAAAACGTACCGCTATTGTGGGTTCAGGATATATTGCAGTAGAAATAGCTGGTGTCCTCAAATCATTAGGTTCAGATGTCCAGCTTTTTATTCGACGCGAAAAACTCCTACGTAATCTAGATCAGTTCTTAGGAGAAGCATTATTAGAAAATATGCAGAGTGAGAATATTAAAATTCATAAAAATGCTGAAATCAGTAAAGTAATAAAATTAGAAAACGGTTCTATCATGTTGCATTTAAAAGATGGAACTCAACAAGTTGTAGATTGTCTTATTTGGGCTGTTGGAAGGAAACCCAATACCAAAGCTCTCCAACTTGAATTAACAAATATAAAATTGGATGAACAAGGGTTTATCAAAGTTGATAAGTTCCAAAATACAACACACGCTGGTATTTATGCAGTTGGAGATATTACTGGAAAGGTTGAATTAACACCTGTTGCAGTTGCTGCCGGACGTAGGCTCTCAGAACGGTTATTTAATAACAAGCCTAATGAATGCTTAGATTACAACAATATCCCCACTGTAGTATTTAGTCACCCGCCTATTGGAACAGTTGGATTAACCGAAAAACAAGCGATTGAAGAATTTGGCAAAGATATGGTTAAAGTATACAAATCTTCATTTACAGCAATGTACGACGCAGTGGCACAACATAAACAACTCACTAAAATGAAGCTTATATGTGTTGGTGTAGAGGAAAAAATTGTTGGTATCCACGGGATTGGTTTGAATATGGATGAAATTCTACAAGGCTTTGCAGTCGCTCTAAAGATGGGGGCAACTAAAAAAGACTTTGATAATACCGTTGCTATTCATCCTACATCATCTGAAGAGTTCGTGACGATGCGTTAGTTATATTCTTAAATGAATAAGTAAATGGTTTCATGTCTATTTGTAAAAGTAGAGCCTAATTGTTTATTTAATAAAAAAGTTCTCAAATTGAGAGCTTTTTTATTGCCTTTACACTAATCGAAACATAAAGCAGGTAACAATAGGGTTTATATTTTTAAAAGTGAAAATTCTTTTAATTTAAGTTATGACGATTTAGTAGAGAGTCTGAGAAAAGCTTGCATCTCTGGGCCTCCATATGGCTACCCAATTACTGGTTTTAGACATTCAAAATCAGCAGATTTATCTGAAGGGGAATAAATTTTACAAGATGCTTTCAGAAAAATTACTATTAATGAGATAATGAACCTTAAAAGGAACATGAGGGCAAGCCTAAATATATTTTTTATTTTAAAAATAATTTTACTACCATTTTTAAATTTCTTTAAAATACTGGACTAGGTTTTTGGCTTGCATTTTTCCTAAGCTTTCATCAGATAATTTTTCCAATATATTCTCAAGTTCCTGTATCACTTGTTGTCTATAGGAATATTTATTCTCAATAGAAAGTTGAAATATCTGACAAGTATAATCACGAATGTTATTAAAAATATTAGACTGTTTCTCAAGTCTTAATTCTTGCTCTATATTTAATAGGATGTAAGCTGCCAATAATTCCAAAATACCCAATTTAAATAATTGGTTGGATTCAATCGTATTTTTTTGATAAGCACTTAAGAAAAATAGTTTTTCCCCAATATTTTTATTAAATTTCTCATGACTATATCTTTTATATTCTCCAATTTTTTTTATTTCCTCAGCAATATCATGGATAATTCTTTTCTGCAATATAAAAGGTGATATTTTCGGAATTAATTGAAAAAAGAGTGCAGTAATCAGCATACTTAAAGCCATTGATAACCCCATTACTAAAGATTGATCTATGGCAAATTTCATATGGTTACTCGGTTGAACTAATGTAATCATTGAAAAACAAAATCCTAATCCATAAGGTGTTATTGATGGATTAGTCATTGCCATTAAACCAATAAATAAAAAGGGTAAAAAAATCAGTAAAAATATTTCTAAATAACCAGTCATACTGGCTGCGCTTCCTAATACTATTAACAAAGCAAAAGGAATTGATAATAAAGCACCTTTACAAAGTTTTATAACAATAAGACTTGGATTAGGAGCATGAACAAACATTTGGGAAAATAAAATAGGTAAAATTACCATCATTAACAAACTTGAAGCTCCATCATTTACAACCCAAATTGCAACACACATCAGATAAGTCACAACAACTCGAAATGATGATACAAAACCAAATAATATATCACGATGGCTTTTTAAACGTTGAGCATAATACTTTGATGCATCTGAGCTCCATCGTTGACTTTCGAGCTCAGCCAACAGAATATTTTCATAAATTTCAAATATATTATGAAGGGTATTTTTTAGATATAGATCTTCTAAATGATCCAGCTGTAATTTGATGAGTTGAATTCCATTATGATGGGCAATTAAGTTTTGTTGTAAGCATACTTTTTTAAATTGACCCAATAAAGGATTAATTTTCTGTTGTTTAGAAATAACATTCAATGATTTTGTCAGAGCAATTAGCTGCATACTCTGATTAATCATATATAATGCACGTCGCATATTAGAGCGATGTTCATAAAAACTGGGGCTAGAATCATCATTAATAAGAATTATTATTCCCAATAATATTTTCAACTGTTGTTCTTTATCTTCTGGATTTTTTTCGGGATCAAAACTCAAAATTAAGTAAGTTTGTAAATGAGTGACTAGTAACTTTGTATGTGAAGCTAGAATATCTTTCATGCGCAATGGAAAAAGCAAAGCACTGGAAAATATAGCACACCCAGCCCCTACCATTACTTCACTAACTCGGGCAAAAGCGATATTAAAAATAGTTTGACTGCTGATCATCTCAATATGCGAAATTGCAAATAAAACAATCATATTGGCTGTAATTGGAATTAGGGCTAGACCGAAAACAAAATTGGCATGCCTGACCGTTACTCCAAAATAGGAAGTGATAGCAACTATCAATGTTAATAGACCAATTGCTAAAACAGGGGTATGAATGAAATAATCCAGAATAAGAAAAGCCAACACTGCTCCCACCAGTGAACTAGCTACCAAGAACAATGCCTTTTCCATAACAAAACCAGAATGGGGTCTGGCCTGCAACATCACCGCAGGAATCGCAGCCCAAAATGGATTATCTAAAGCTAGATACATTGCAATGCTTAACGCCATGCCAATTGCAACGATCCCCTTTAATGCAAACAAAAGGGTTGCTTTATTAGGCATTAAAAAATGTTCTAAAGTCGGAGATAGCATTTGCCTATTCATGGATTTTTCTCCAATTCTATGGAGACGGTCATCCCTGCACTGATTAGTGTGTTTTTAGGAAAATGGTCTAACTTAATATCGACTGGAATCCTTTGTGAAAGTCTCACCCATGTGAAAGCTTGTTGAACATTTGGCAACAATTGTTGATCGGTATTTGTATTATTATTTGCAATTCCTTTAGCTATACTTCGAACTGTACCTGTTAAGGGATCAGTATGATTCATTAGGGTAAGTTTGGCTTTCTGTCCAACATGAATTAGGGGCAACTTGGTTTCTTCAAAATATCCTGTCACATAAAATGAATCTTTTTCAACGATAGATAATGCTGCCTTTCCCTGAGTAACATAATTTCCCTGACTTAAACTGATATTTGTGATTGTACCGTTAACTGGCGCATAAACTTTAGTACGGGCAAGATTAATTTTAGCCGTAGCAAGTTCAGCCTGGCTCAACTCATACTCAGATTTGGTTAACGCCATATTCATTCTGGCGTTATCCAATTCTTCCGCACTAATAGCACTACCTAAAGATTTACGTCGTTGATATTGTGCCTTGGCTAAATTCCATGTCTCTAAAGCATGTTGCATTTTTGCCTGCCGCTCTGTAACTTCTGCCGCATAGCGTTTGCTATCCATGGTAAAAATTAGGTCACCCTTTTTAATATCCTGATTGTCCTGTACATGAAGTTGTGTTACCCAACCTGAAATATCAGGTGCAATCGTAATAATGTTGGCACGAACCCTGCCATCTCGTGTCCATGGAGAATGTAGATAATGGTTCCAGATCCACATCAGTGCAAAAGCCGCAACTACAATCAACATGATCGTAATTAATATTCTGCGTATATTGAAAGCCATGAAATTATGCTCCAAAGACATACATGAATAAGGCGAGATAGCAGATAAAAAACAGAATATTGAGCCATGCTCGCTGAACTAGAAATTGAGCAATAACATGCTCAGGCAGAATAAAGTGGGTGATGATAGTGGCGATCAATGCCATAATGGTAAAAATCGCCATAGGAGTAAATAACAGGTCGCCCATAGCAAACTCTTTAAGCATGAGCTAACACCACTTTGAAAATATAAACTGCGGATAGATTGCAATTAATAAAAAAAATCATAACTTTGCAATCGTATTTAGTACTGATTGGCGGTCAATATTGATATCTGCTAATGCTAAATGATCAAACAACCAATCCATTGCCTCTTCAATCTGAGTGAAGTTATCGTTTGGGATTCCCAGTCGAGACTTACTTCCCCGCTGATTCTCCGTAGTTTCTGGTAGGACATTCGCCATCGCAACAACGGATTGTTGGATATTTTCACGATTATTTTCCATCCACTGTTTTGTCTCTTGACCGCTTCCATCAGGTCGTTGTAGGGCATTTTCATTTTTATATATTCTTAAGGTGACAAATTTTTGTTTCTTCTTAAACCAACGCGTCCATTGAGTAAAAAAAACCTTTTGTTGCTCAATGGTTGGTGCTGAATCAAAAACTGTAATCACTAAAGGAAAGTGAGTTAAATCATTTGTAATCATAAAAAATACTCAATTTCGGTACACTGTACCAAAAATACTACACCCTTTTTCACTGTACCGCAATGTGGTATGCTGTACCAATACTAAAAGATTAATAATAGAGGTTGTTTATGAATGAGGTGGTAAATCCAAAAGATGAAGAAAAAAATGGAAATGTGCAGGCGCTTATAAAAGCTGTAAATATTCTCAATTTGCTAGGTAAAAATTCAGAAGGAATGAGCTTAGGGGAAATTGCTCAACAAATCGATTTACCTCGCTCTACAGTGCAGCGTTTAGTCAATACTTTAGAATCCGTTCAATATATTCGAGTAGAGGGTGAACGTGGCATTTCTTTAGGTTCCGCACTATTACGTTTAATTTCTTCAAGTCATTCAGAATTAATTTCTATTACTAGAACTTGGTTGCGCCATATAAAAGACGATACAAATGAAACTGTGGTTCTTTCTATAAATAGCAGGTCACAACTCTTAATTATTAATCGACTCATTTCTGACAGAGAACTACAAGTCACACCACGTTTAGGAGCAAACATTCCACTATATGGTTCTGCGGCAGGCCTTGCCTTACTATCATTAGAAAGTGATGAGCAAATTATTGAGATTTTAAAAAGTGAAACAGTGCAGGATTATAGCTCTGAATATCCTAAACCTAATATTCTAGCTTTATTGGAAAAGATCCATCTCATCCAAGATAAGGGTTTTGCAATTAGTGATGATATTTCTCTGGAAGGAATTATGACAATTGCAATTGCCATCAAGAGTATTGTAGGTAATTTTGCAATTTCATTACCTGTACCAACCGTCCGTTTTCAAAAGAATTGTGACCAGTATTCTGAACAACTTTTACAATATAAACAGAGAATTGAGATGGAGTTGGGTCTTGATAAAAAAACAACTTACTAAGTTATCGGAATATGCTGTAAGTAAATACTCATATAACCTATGTTACAGCAATATTTTTAGAGTAAAGCCTTAACTAACTACTTAAATCTCTTTCGATATTCGATAGGTGATAAGCCTATATTTTTGCAAAACATTTTACTAAATGAAGAACTGTCCTTATATCCCGCTTGCCAAGATATCGAATCAAAACTCAAATTGGTAGTTATTAAAAGATCTTGTGCTTTTTGAATTCTCAAATTTTGGCAATATTCAACAATAGTTAAATTAGTCGCTTTTTTAAAACGCCTTAATAAGGTTCGCTTTTCTAAATGAGTCAACTCAACCAGCATATCGACTGTAATCGTCTCATTATAATGTGTTTGCAACCAATGTTGTGCATTCACAATTACCTCGTCTCCATGATCAAAGCTTGGAACAAAATTTTTATAATATGATTGCTTTCGTATGGGCGGATCAAGCAAGAGATATTGAGCCATCTTGACCATAAAAGAAGTGTCGTAGATACGCTCAGTTAGTGTAAATCCCATATCAATCCATGACATTGGACCTGCCGTGGTAATGATATCGTTTTCATCAACCACCATCTTATTACAATCCACTTTCAGATGAGTTGACCTTGTTTTTAGCGTCGTAATATTTGACCAATGTGTTGTAACAGTACGCCCTTGTAGCACTCCTGTTTCTAACAGAATAAAAATACCTGAACATATTGAACAGAGTATTACTCCGCGTTGATAAAGCTCTTTGAGCCATAAAACATAGATTTGAGCATCTTGCTGGGAAACTGGCTCTTCAAAACTAGGAGGAATAATAACAAAACTTATTTGGCTTTTATGATTTTCATGAGAATCAAAGACTTTAATGATCTGGTCATTTTCACTTTGCCAGTGAGTTACTTTGACTTGAGGGCTTTGAGAAGAAGGAACTTGATTATTTATAAATTTAAATAAATCTGTAAGCCCGCCAACTGAAGATAGATGTGCAGTTGGATAAAGCAATATAGCAATTTCAACCAAATTCCCCATATGTCACTTTTCCCCATAAATTTGTCATTAATGACTATTAATCAAATTAACAAAATTTGTCAAGCTCTGTGCTATATCGAGATCTACATATAAAATAGGAATAGATTATGTACGACATGAAAAATCTAGAAAAGCTTAAACAATTAGGTAAGCTAACACCTGAAGCATTTACTACTTTTTTAGCTTTTAATGAAGCTGTTTTTAAAGACGGTCATATCCCTGCAAAATATAAAGAACTGATGGCAATTGCCCTTGCCTTAACAACTCAATGTCCATATTGCATTGAAGATCATAAAATACGCGCAAAACAAGCGGGTGCAACTGATGAAGAAATTGCAGAAGCAGCAATGTTAGCCGGAGCAATGCGAGCTGGCGGTGCAATTGCTCATGCAAGTCACTTACTTTAAATCTTTCCTCTCTAATCCCCCTTTCAAAGCGAGAAATAACATGAGTCATGCTCTAGTAATTGTTGATTTACAAAATGAATATTTGGCAACGGGTCAACTTCCTTTAGTGAATATTAATCAGGCTGTTGAAAACGCCAAAAAAATTCTTGTTGACGCTCGTGAAAAGAATACTTTTATTATTCATGTTCGCCATGAAGCATTAGAGGCCGAATCACCTTTTTTTGCACCGAATACAGATGGCGTTAAAATTATTGAAGAAGTCGCCCCACTTGATAATGAAATTATCATTACCAAGAATTATCCCAATTCTTTTTTAAAAACTGAGTTGCTAGATACCTTAAAGAAAAACGGTATCGAAGAAATAACTATTATTGGAGCAATGAGCCATATCTGTATTGATGCTACTACACGTGCTGCATCAGATTTTGGCTTTAAATGTACAGTAATTGAAGATGCATGTGGTCGCATGCACTTGGAATTTGGTGAGACTAAAGTCTCTGCACAACAAGTACATTCAGCTTTTATGGCTGCATTAGGTTTTGCTTATGCTGAAATAAAGACTACAGCAGAATACTTGAGTTAAATTATAAAGAGTTGCTTTGTATAAAAGAGAGTAACTCTTTATTTTCTAGTAAGACTTAAGTAGCTATTATATTGTTGGTTAAAATCATTTATTCTATCTGAACAAACTCTATTTTTTACTAATTGGTTCAAAACTAACTAATTCAATTAGTTTAAAACCTTATTTTTTGAACAATTAAAGTTCTTATTTTTTCAATTGGATAGTTATCAAGTATTTTCCTATTGGTTCATGAAGTTAATTTTTATTTTTATAAACTAAATACCTTAATTAAATGGATGTGGTTATTTTTTACTTTATAAATTTTATTCTAGGTAACCACAAGTTAAATAAATAACATCTGTCATATTATTTATTATTTCTGATATAGATTAAATTAGGTTTTATTATTTATCAAATTAGTAATGCACTTTTATGTTTGCTTCAGTTAAATAAGTTTTCTTCGAGGTCTCATTCCACAAAAAGGCTGCCTAGAATCTCCCAAGTGAATGTTTCCTGCTATTTTCAGCAAACATCGATAGCAAAATAAGCTGTAATTTTCTATGTTAATTGCGTTTAAATTCCAACCCCCTCATTTTTCAACTAGCTCAGGTTATAATGATGGTCTCCCCAAATATGGTTGATCTATTATGAACACCTCCAATGACCCTTTACATGGCAAAAAAATTGCTGATATTTTGGATGAGTTATTGGATTACTACGGTGGCTTTGAAGGCTTAAATCGTAAAATTGAAATTAGATGTTTTTGCATAGATCCAAGTGTTAAATCGTCATTACGATTCTTACGTACCACACCATGGGCACGTGAAAAAGTAGAAAACTTATATTTGTATGTCTTACGCCAAAAAGCCAAACAGAAATCGTAGCTATCAAGAGCCTAGCCTCAGCATTTTTATTAGTGGTGGACTGACACCACTCTCCTAGACAAATTTAGTCTATTCTTAAGAACTTTTTAGTAGGAAAATATGTATTCATAGCTAGGTTCATGAACCAAATATTTTATAAGCTATCACTTTAGTGTGCTAAATAATTAAATTTATTGTTTATTAAACATAAATTTAATTGTGAACTAGATTCTAGGTGAACATAAGTTAAATAGAATGTCTAAAGACTGTAGCCTACACAACACTGTATGTAGCTACAGCTCAGCAACGTGAATTATAATCGTAGAGATTCACGTTGCTGAGTATCCTAAGTAACATAACTCGACTTGCGTATCAGTCGAGCTTACGCAAGTCTGCGTGGCTATGACTTCAATGTCTGGGTACATGCGGAAAATATCACCTATCGCTTCCCGCATAATTTCATCATCTAAAGCAAAAAATAAGCTGATTGGGAAACATACAGCAGCTTATTTTTTTAAGATCGAAATGAAATTATATTAGCCTTTAGATATTCCTCCCCCTAAAGCTTTATAGAGTTCAATCTGGTTATTTAGTTTCATTTGCTCAAGTGCAAGTGAACCCTGCTGTGCTGCATAAGCAGAACGTTGGGCATCTAAAACTGTAAAATAACTATCAACGCCTGCTCTGTAACGTGCCATCGATAGTTTATATGTAGCAGATGTGGCTGAAACTAAACGACGTTGAGCATCTAATCGTTCACCAATATGTGCATGTGTAGCAAGCGCATCATTAACTTCACGGAAAGCTGATTGAATGGCTTTTTCATATTTAGCTAAAGCAATTTTCTGGTCAGTTTCTGCAATTTTAATATTAGTTTTTCTTGTTCCCCAATCAAAAATTGGTAGATCGATACTAGGTCCAATCGACCATGCAAAATTACCAGTTTTAAATAAATCTTTAAGTTCAGTCGATGCATACCCTGTAGAACCAGTAAGGCTTATAGTCGGAAACATACGTGCTTTCGCAGCCCCAATATTGGCCCCAGCTGCACGCAACTCATATTCGGCAACTTTAAGATCTGGTCGATGATTTAATAAATCACTTGGCAAACCTGCTGCAAAGTTTTTCTCAATGGTAATATTTTGAATAGAATGATCCGGAAGTAAATTCTGCGGAACAGAATAACCTGCTAACAAATCCAGTAAATTTTTTGCCTGTTGGATTTGAGTTTTATAAGTTGCAACATCATTTCGAGCAGTCTCTACCGAAATTTGCGCTTGTTTTAATGGAACTTCACTATCAATACCGACATCAAAGCGCTTTTTATTAAGATGATAAGAATCAAGTTGAGCTTTTAAAGTCTGCTCTGCAAGGTTTAAATTAGCTTGAGCAAAGGCATAATTTAACCAAACTTGTGTGATATTGCTGATTAAACTAATTTGAACTGCTTCGCTCGCACTTTGTGTTGCCAGATAATTATTTAATGCCGCATCTTTTAAATTTTGTACACGGCCCCAAAAGTCTAGTTCATATGCAGTCATTCCTAAACCCACCTGAAATGTTGAAGCTGGGTTATTAGGATTAATAGATGGGTTCACTTGCCGTACTGCACTCCCCATTACACCGATAGTAGGTAACTGGTTATTTTTAGTGACTTGGTATTCTTGCTGTACACGTTCAATATTGAGCGTAGCAGTACGCAAATCACGATTATTATTTAAACTGATTTCAATGACCTGTAATAATTTCGGATCAGAAATAAACTCTTTATAACTTTTTTCTGCAATCGTTTTTCCAGAATGATTTTGACTAAAATTTTGAGGAATATGAGATGTGATTGCAGGCTGTGGCGCTTGCATATTGACACATGCAACTAAAGTGACTGAGAGTGTAGAAAGAATGAGTCCACGAGATACGATTGCCGATTTAGACATAGTATTCTCCAAATAAAGTAAATTTTGAGCATATGAAGCATCAGAGGAAATTAAGTATTCCCCTGATGCATTGAACTTAGGATGAGATTTTTTTCTTAGAGGAAAATAGCTTTTCTACTGCACCCAAAATGAAGATAAAAAACACGGGAACAAAGAAAATAGCCAGAATGGTTGCTGAAATCATGCCACCAAAAACCCCTGTGCCTAAAGCATGTTGAGTTTCTGAACTTGCACCTGTTGCAATAACTAAAGGAATTACACCACACGTAAATGCAAGAGAAGTCATTAGGATTGGTCGTAAGCGAAGTTTGGCTGCGGCAACAGTGGCTTCAATCAAACTCATGCCTTCCTCTTTTAGCATTTTCGCAAATTCAACAATCAAAATTGCATTCTTTGCCGATAGACCAATAATGGTAATTAGCCCGATTTTGAAGAACACATCATTCATTAACCCTCTAGACATAATGGCAATGATTGCTCCAAAAATACCGAGTGGCACAACCAGCATCACAGAAAGTGGAATTGCCCAGCTTTCATAGAGTGCAGCCAATACGAGGAAAACAACGAGCATTGATAAACCAAGTAAAAAGGCCATTTGTGATTCAGACTGTTTTTCCTGTAAGGAAATACCTGTCCACTCGTAGCCAATACCTTTCGGTAATTTAGCAATCAGTTGTTCCATTTCACGCATTGCTTCACCCGATGACGTATCGAAGTTAGGAATACCAGCAATACTCAAAGATGGTCGTCCGTTGTAACGATTATATTGTTGCGGTGCTTTATTCCATTGAGGTGTTACTACTTCTGATAACGAAACTAATTGACCACTCGAACCCATCACTTTTAAGTTCAAGATATCTTTGAGTTGCATACGTGATTTAGCCTCAACTTGTACAATCACTTGTTGCATACGCCCTTGATTCGGGAAGTCATTGATATACATTGAACCCATCGAGGTAGAAATGATGTCTGAAACATCAGAAAACTTAACACCGAGCGCACTAAGCTTTTCGCGGTCAATTTTTAAAGAAATATTGTCACCTTGTGGTAGCCCTTCATTCCAAACCATATAGAACTTCTTATTTTTGGCTGCCATTGCCATAAGTTCATCTTGAGCAGCCAGTAAAGCAGGCATACCTAAGTTAGCACGGTCTTGTAAACGTAAACTGAAGCCTGAAAAAGTACCCAACTCATCAATAGCAGGTGGTAATACGGCCATAGTTTCACCTTCCGTACTGTTTGCCATTGAGGTATTAACGGCGCTTGTCATCTTAGATGCAGAGCTAGTCCGCTCGTTAAAGTCTTTAAGTGTCGTAAAAGCCACAGCTACGTTTTGTCCTGCACCACTAAAACCCCATCCCAAAATGGTGGTATTACTTTTTACATCGGGGTTTTCTTTCAAATTGTTTTCAAATTGATTGACTACATTTCGGGTACGCTCTGCGGTTGCATCTGAAGGCAGCTGGAACGAAGTCAAGAACCAGCCTTGATCTTCCTCTGGCATAAATGCGGTTGGCCAGAATTTCATTCCGGCAAACGTAATACCGGTAATCACTAAAAAAATCACCATCATAGGAACAGTATGTTTGATGATTTTAAGCAGCATCAACTCATACTTTTTAGTGACTTTATCGAAACTACGATCAAACCATGCAAAGAAGCCTTTTTTCTGATGATGCCCATCGATTGGCTTTAAAATCGTCGCGCAAAGTGCTGGTGTTAAAATGAGTGCCAATAGTGCTGAAAATAGAATAGATACCGACATGGTCAAGGTAAACTGTTTATAGATTACCCCTACAGAACCACTCGCAAATGCCATGGGTAAAAATACTGCAGCCAATACCAGCGTAATACCGATAATCGGGCTGGTAATCTCTTTCATTGCTTTAGACGTTGCGTCTTTAGGAGATAATCCTTCAGTCGCCATAATCCTTTCTACGTTTTCAACGACAACGATCGCATCGTCGACAATAATCCCAATGGCAAGCACCATACCGAACATGGTCAGTACATTAATCGAAAAGCCAGCAAGCAGCATCACGGTAAAAGTACCGAGTAAAGCAATAGGTGCCACAATTGCAGGAATAAGCGTATAACGGACATTGTGTAAAAATAGATACATCACAATGAAAACCAGAACCATGGCTTCAAGTAATGTATGAATTACCTTTTCAATTGAAATTTTAACAAACGGCGCCGTGTCGTAAGGAATACTAAACTCCATGCCTTCCGGTAAATTTAATTTTAATTCTTCAATTTTTGCTCGAACACCCTCGGCAGTTTTCACGGCATTAGCACCAGGGCTTAACTGAATTGCTGCCGCAGTAGCAGGTTTACCATTTTCCAAAATGGCAAAGTTGTAGGCTTGTGAACCTATTTCTACAGTAGCAACATCAGATAATCGAATTACGCTACCGTTAGTTTTGCTTTTTAAGCTGATATTTTTAAATTGCTCGAGACTAGACAATTGCCCTTGCGCAGACAACGGAATAGTAATGAGCTGACCTTTCTCAGCTGGTAAATCACCAAGTCGACCGGGTGCAATTTCGACATTATTTTCACGAATTGCATTATTCACATCACTAATCGATAAACCATAAGAAACAAGCTTATTCGGGTCGACCCAAATACGCATAGCTTTCTCTGCACCGAAAGATTGAACCTTCCCTACACCTTCAACACGTTTTAGCTCTTCTACAACATTTCGGACTAGATAATCACTTAAATCAACTTCGGAATATTGATTATTTGGAGAGTTAATCCCGACCAGCATTAAAAATCCGGACGATGAAGCTTCAACCTGTAAGCCTTGCTGACGTACAACTTGTGGCAAACGAGCTTCGACAGCCTTGATTTTATTCTGGACATCAACCTGAGCCATTTCCACATCTGTGCCCGGTTTAAAGGTAGCAGTAATTTGTGCTGTACCGGAGGTATCTGTTGTCGCGCTATAGTAGAGTAGATTTTTTACACCCGATAATTCGCGTTCAATTAAAGTAACAACGCTATCGTTAATGGTTTTAGCTGTAGCGCCGGGATAAACCGCACTGATATTCACCTGTGGAGGAGCTACACTTGGAAAACGTGCAATTGGCAGTTTAGGAATACTTAGCAATCCAAATATAATAATGAAGATCGCAATAACCCAAGCAAAAACGGGACGACGAATAAAAAATTGTGACATCATGGTTGCGCCCCCTCAGTTATAGAAGCTTTCTTTTCTACACTTGAAGCATGACTGACCACTGCTGGAGCTTTCCATGCTGCCAATGCCAATTTTTGATTTGGCTTAATACGATCAATACCCTCAACAACGACTTTGTCACCCACTTTCAAGCCTTTATTGGCAATATAGTACTGTTCATACTGCTGTCCGATTTCAATAGGACGAACATCAGCTGACCCTTTAGCGTTGATGACATATACCTGAGGCTCACCATTAATATTGCGTTGAATGGCTTGAGCTGGAACTAATAAAGCTTGTGGGATAGAAGCTCGATCAATATTAACTCGTACATACATACCCGGGAGTAGTTTTCTCTCGGTATTGTTTACTTCAATACGGAACGTGACATCACCTGTTTCCGGGTCAACATTAATGTCTTCAAATAACATTTTTGCTGTGACGTTATAAGGCTGTCCGTGGCTATTAGAAATACGGACAGTTTTCTCACCTTTTGCAGATAACTCACCACTTTTTAAAGCAGCTTGTAGACGCTCATACTCACTAATCGATTGCTTTACATCGACGTAGACTTTATCAATCTGTTGGATTGTGGCCATGGTATTGGTATCGCCTTGACCAACCAATGCACCTTCAGTGACAAAAGACTGCCCAATACGACCTGAGATTGGTGCCCGAACAGTTGCATATTGCAAATTCAAATTTTGTCTAGCCAGCAATGCTTTCATTTGAGCAACATCAGCTTGGGCCTGACGATATTGAGCTTGAGCATTACTTACTTCCTGCTTGCTAATCGCATTACTTGGTAAAAGCTGCTCATAACGCTCTAATTGCACTTTTAATCGTGCCACCTCAGCTTCAGCTTTATTGAGTGAGGCTCTATTGCTATTTACATCTGCCTCAAAAGTTTCTGAGTTAATTTTATATAGAGCTTGCCCTGCTCTAACTTCACTACCTTGCTTAAATAAAACTCTTTCAATAATCCCTCCGACTTGCGGACGTATTTCAGCCGTACGGAACGCCTGTACCCGTGCAGGAAGATTTTCACTGAAATTAACCGATTGCGATTGAATACTTAAGACACTGACTTTAGCTGGTGGTGGTTCAGCTTGAGCCGCTTCTTTTGAACCACACCCCTGTAATACCAGCCCAATAGATAAAAATAAAGGAAGTAAAAGATGCTTTTGCATACTGTCCAAACCTAGTGAGTTTTTGATGCTGACATTATTTTTGATGAGTGTGTAGGGATAATCACTAAAGTGTGGAGTAAGTGTGGAGAAATATCGATAATTTAGCGTATGATGAATTGAAGCATTTTGTATAGCCAGATTTTCTATGTTTGATCATTCTTTTTCTTTTGATTACCAACATAAAGTTATCCTCGTTGTGGAAGATGACTACGATATTGGCGACATTATTGAAAATTATTTAAAACGTGAAGGAATGACGGTTATTCGTGCCATGAATGGAAAGCAAGCAATTGAATTGCACGCTAGCCAACCCATCGATTTAATCTTACTTGATATTAAATTACCCGAGCTCAACGGCTGGGACGTGTTAAATAAAATACGTCAGAAAGCTCAAACTCCCGTGATTATGCTGACGGCGCTAGATCAAGATATTGATAAGGTTATGGCATTACGCATAGGTGCAGATGACTTTGTGGTTAAGCCTTTTAACCCAAATGAAGTCGTTGCTAGAGTTCAGGCAGTGCTAAGAAGAACTCAATTTGCAAACAAAGCATCCACTAAAAATAAAATCTACAAAAACATTGAAATTGATACAGACACACATAGTGTTTATCTTCAATCCGAAAATAAAAAAATATTGCTTAATCTGACGCTGACCGAATATAAAATTATTTCCTTCATGATTGACCAGCCCCACAAGGTATTTACACGTGGTGAGCTCATGAATCATTGCATGAATGATAGTGATGCACTAGAACGAACCGTAGATAGCCATGTGAGTAAGCTTAGAAAGAAATTGGAGGAACAAGGAATACTTCAAATGTTAATTAACGTGCGTGGCGTAGGATATAGACTCGATAATCCACTAGCTGCAAAAGATGATGCCTAAATAATATTAAAAAGATCGCTAGGGAATATTCTATGAAAAGTAAGTTAGGAATTAGCAAACAGCTCTTTATTGCATTAAGTATTGTTAATTTAAGCGTTACTCTTTTTTCCGTTGTACTGGGTTATGTCATTTATAACTATGCGATTGAAAAAGGCTGGATTTCTTTAAGCTCACTTCAAGAAGATTGGACCACTTTTCATTTTGTAGATTGGATTTGGTTGGCTACTGTTATTTTCAGTGGCTGTATGATTTCATTAGTGATCGGCATGCACCTCGCAAAACGTTTTATTGTACCGATTAACTTTTTAGCTGAAGCAGCAAAAAAAATTAGTCAAGGTGATCTCTCGGCTAGAGCTTACGACAACAGAATACACTCCGCCGAAATGTCAGAGCTTTTGTATAACTTTAATGACATGGCCCAGAAGTTAGAAGTTTCTGTTCAAAATGCACAAGTATGGAATGCCGCCATAGCACATGAGTTAAGAACCCCCATCACGATTTTGCAAGGTCGTTTACAAGGCATAATCGACGGCGTTTTTAAACCAGATGAAGCTCTATTTAAAAGCCTTCTAAGTCAGGTTGAAGGCTTATCTCATTTGGTTGAGGACTTACGAACATTAAGTTTAGTAGAGAACCAGCAACTCAGATTAAATTATGAGTTATTTGACTCCAAGCCCGTAGTTGAAAAGGTTCTTAAAGCATTTGAAGATCGCTTGGAACAAGCTAACCTCGTACCAGAACTTAATCTTACTACGACTCCTATTTTTAGTGACCGCCGTCGTATTAAGCAAGTTTTGATTGCTTTAATTGATAATGCTATTCGTTATTCAAATGCGGGCAAACTTAAAATTTCATCGGAACTGGTATCACAAAACTGGATATTAAAAATTGAGGACGAAGGCCCAGGCATTGCAACCGAGTTTCAAGATGATTTATTTAAACCCTTTTTTAGATTAGAAGAATCAAGAAATAAAGAATTTGGTGGCACAGGTTTAGGACTTGCTGTTGTACATGCAATTATTTTGGCACTAAAAGGTACTATTCAATATAGCAATCAGGGGGCAAGAAGTATTTTCACCATAAAAATTCCTATGGAGAATTAACAATAATTTTACTTTTGAAATTTTTCTTCCTCCTCTTTTATCCTTCTGCGAACTTCTTCTCGCCATTTTGTGGCATTTTCTTGTTGTTTATTTAATAGGACACCCAACATATAAGCTGTAACCGCTGCGCCAATTAAAGCAATACCCGTTTCATAAATAATATCTATAACAAACTCTAGCATTCCCTCCGACAAAAAATCTAATGAGCCTGAAAATTTAAGGAATTTAGCTATGGCAACTACGACAACTCCCAATAATGCACCAGCCCACAAGAATATTTTATGAATATTGAGAGGTGCAGTGACTTGGTCTATTTGATCGGGATACTTTCGATAGTACTCAATTTCCTCATCTGTCACTTCCGATGTAGATTTAAATAGCAATTTAATAAATAGCGTGTCTTGATCAAGCTTTGTATTTTTCTTCATAGTTTTGATGCGTAATAAGTATTCTAGTGTTTAATGTTACTCACTTTTTCTGTGGGAGGTAACGGTTTTTAAGAGCTCTAAGTTTTGAGTAGTTTTTCAAACATTATAAAAACTCTCTATTTGAGGGCTTTATTTATAAATTATAAGTTTTTTTCATAATGACTTGCTGATTCGAAGCTGTCTTTTGACCTTTTCTCTTTAAATTCTTATTGAAATGCCATATCTAACCTAACCAAGATTTATAAAATAATTTTTATAATTTAAATAATGGATAATTAGATATGGATCGTTTTAAAACCACTCTACTTGTTGCAAGCACATGTTTAACAACAACTCTTTATGCAAAACAACAAGTTGTCTGTGTTTTTGACCCCATTGGTAAATCGGGCGACGCTTTCGCTTTAGCCAAAGATTATGCACTTGAAGCCAAAAATTGGGGAGCTGATCTATCTTTAAAAGCATATGTTGATGAACGAGTTGCGGCAGAAGATTTAAAAGTTGGAAAATGTGATGGCGCTATTATTAGCGGTTTACGTGGCCGTCAATTTAATAAATATACAGGATCTTTAGATGCAGTTGGTGCATTAACAAATATGAAAACGGCAATTAATGCCTATAAGCTGTTGTCCTCACCAATGGCCGCAAAAAACATGGTGGTCGGTCCTTACGAAATTGCAGGTTTAGGGACAATTGGCCCTGCATATTTGTTTGTAAATGATAGAAGTATCAATACACTCGCTAAAGCTGCCGGTAAAAAAATTGGGGTATTTAAATACGACGAAGCCCAACCAAAGCTTGTGCAACATGTTGGAGGTCAGGCAGTATCGGTAGATGTCACCAATGCAGGTGCGAAGTTTAATAACCATGAAATTGATATTGTGCCCGCTCCTGTTGTGGCATTTAAACCTTTTGAGCTATACAAAGGTTTAGGTGAAAAAGGAGCTATCGTTCGTTTTCCTTTGACTCAAATTTCAGCCAACTTCATTATTCGTAAAGACCAATTTCCAGCAGGTTTTGGGCAAAAGTCTCGAACTTGGGTAGCCAGCCAACTAAACAGAACGTTTGGCGTTATTGCTAAATATGAAAGTGATATTCCTTCAAAGTACTGGATGGATATTCCTAAAAATGAACAATTAAACTATATGAAAATGATGCGTGAAGCACGTATACAGCTAACCAAAGCAGGTATTTACGACCCTAAAATGATGAATTTTTTGAAAAAGGTAAGATGTAAAGAAAATCCAAGTAATTTTGAATGTGCGTTAAATGATGAATAAATTAAGCAAACTTCTTCTTTCATCATTAGCTTAAACCAATTTTCTTACACGGATGTTCTGAAATACCCATGTTTATTTAATGAGCAGCTATTTTTTATTAAAATTTTCTTTTAACGCATCGATTAAGATATTTAATAAAGGTGCTTGCTCACGTCTGTGGGGATAATACAGATGATAAGGTTCATAGCTATGTCGCCAGTCCTTTAGCGTTTCTTCCAGTTCACCACTTTCAATATAAGGCTGAACCATGTCAATAGGTAAATAAGCGATTCCTACACCGCTCCTTACTGCTTGAAGCACTGGAGATAGGGTTGTAAAAACGATTTTAGCATTAACAGTAATTATTTGTGTTTTACCTTGTTTGGTAAATTGCCAACGATAGAGTTCACCATGTGTTGGTAATCTTAAATTAATACAGTGGTATTCCACTAAATCTTTTGGATGCTTTGGATGACCATAACGAGCTAAAAACTCTTTAGTTGCAACTGTTAGCATTTGTATTGGCTCACTCACCTGTAAAGCGATCATGTCTTTAGAAACTAAACCGCCTCTTCTAAGTCCTGCATCAAAACGCCCTTCTACAATATCGACAAGACCATAATCAGATATGATCTCTACTGAAATTTTTGGAAATTGTTGTATGAGTTTTTCAACTGCTGGCCATAAAACACTTTGTATTCCATATTCATCTGCACTAATACGTAATGTTCCTGCTGGATCATTTTTTAAAGCACTAATTTGATTTATGCCATTTTCTATTTCTTCTATTGCAGGTTGAAGCAAATTCAGTAGATATTCCCCTGCTTCTGTAGGTGCCACACTCCGTGTTGTTCTTGATAATAGTTTTATGCCAATTCGGTCTTCTAAATTACGGAGTGTTTGGCTAATGGCTGACTGTGACGTCCTGAGTTTTGCCGCTGCACGCGTAAAGCTACGTTCCTGAGCAACCACCATAAAAGTATGCAAATCATTTAAATTTTCTTTCATTATTTATAAGTATTCAATATAAGTGCTATCTGATTATAGTGGATTATCATAATAAATCACTAGGGTTATATTAATTTCATCGACCTAGTTCTTCTTTCGGAGAGAAGATGATGAAAACTGTAACTTTCAAAAATAAAAATATCGATGTTTCTGCAACTATTCGTTTTCCAAAAGATTTCGATGAAAACAAAACATATGCAGCAATTGTATGTGCGCATCCAATTAGTAGTTGTAAAGAGCAAACTGCAGGCGCAATCTATGGTGAAAAACTCACTGAAGCTGGGTTTATCACTTTAGCATTTGATGCATCGTATCAAGGTGCTAGCGGTGGCGAACCTCGTTTTCTTGAAGACCCTGCAACACGTGTAGAAGATTTCCGCTGTGCAGCCGACTATTTAACAACGCTTAGTTATGTTGATGAAAACCGTATTGGTGTATTAGGCGTATGTGGTGGCGGTGGTTATGCTGTTAATGCTGCTATGACTGAACGCCGTTTTAAAGCAGTCGCAACTGTGGTTGCAGCAAACTATGGTCGTTTAATGCGTGAAGGCGACCAAACACCTGAAGCTGCCATTAAAACTTTAGAAGCCATTGCAGCACAGCGTACTGCGGAAGCTCGTGGTGCCGAACCGTTTATTACCCAGTACATTCCAAACTCACAACAAGAGCGTGAGCAAGCTGGAATCAATGATATTGATATCAAAGAAGCGATTGATTACTACAAAACCCCGCGCGGTCAGGCAGAAGGTTCACCAAATAAACTTCGCTTTTCAGGTTTAGCGGCTGCTGTTGGGTTTGATGCATTTCATTTGGCAGAACACTTGCTCACTCAACCCTTACAAATTGTGATTGGTGATATAGCGGGTGGATTCGGTTCTTATCGCGATGGTTATGAGTTATATAGCAAAGCTGCTTCTAAAGATAAGAACCTTTTTGTGGTTAAAGGCGCTAGCCACTATGACTTATATGACCAACCTGAGTCTGTTGCTCAAGCTTTAGAAAAAATTATTCCGTTCTTTCAAAAACATCTTTAAGCCAAATATTGGAAAGTTTCTCAATTGGGGGGAGCTTTCCAAATAGATACGTTTTAGTGGTAATCAAACGAGCTTTTTATAATAAATCGCGGTGCCGTTGTAGTTCCCAGATGTTGTCGAGATATCTGTGTTTATTTAATTAAGAGCAAAATTCTAATCATTTCTAATTCATTCTTACTCATACATTCATAAAAATTTAAAATAATGCGGCAAGTAAAAAACCAAACTCTATCAAAACAAAAAAAATAAGAAGACTAACCCTTGTATACATAACAAGGTCGTCACTATCTTCTTTAACTTCGGGAATAAGTGGAAATCTATAATTCTTTAACAATAGAAAAATATTTAAATAGCCGCAAACAGCCCCAATCGCAAAATCAATTTCAAGTTCCCCTTTAAAAAAGATAGCTATCATAAAAGCAATAATAATTAGCCCCACAGTTAATAAAACATATCTTTTTATCAAGGAGTCATATATAAGAAATGACTTCATTCTTACCAACCATCCTCATAAAGTTAATCGAATAAACATTTAATCTCTAAGGAGAATGACATAAAAAATTCTTCAAAAGAATCTTCATGCCTATCTTTTTAAATCACATTATTATTGGTCGTATGGGCTGTGCATCCTGATAAATAAAACTATACAGCACTGTCTACCCCTCTTTGCTATCATTCCACCACTTCATGAAAATAAGAAGGAATAGTTTTGGCGACACCATATATAACTATAGGCTGCCCTACTACTGGCGGTGGTCAAGTAATCTCAGGGAATAGTATGTTCCTGATTGACGGAATTCCCGTTGCCTGTGTTGGTGACAAAGCAACTTGTCCAACTCATAAAGTCGTTGCAACTATTGTATCTGGCGATCCGTGCATGCAAATCTTTGGGAAAGCTGCTGCTCGAGTAAATGACTCACTCTCTTGTGGTTGCAAATTACTGCCTCAACAAAACTTGGTTGTTCAGGACAATGGTGGTGGTGCGGCTTCATCAGCTTCACAATCATCATCAGCTCCAATTTCACAGAAACAACCAGCCACAGACAGTTTTGTTAAAGATGAATATGAGAACTACTACATCGAGCAAAACACAACGAAATATGTAAAATTTACAAATGGTATTTTCCCGTACGATGAAGATAAGAAAAATCTTTTTGGGGCAATTAGTCAGGCTGTTTCAGGTGTATGTACTTTCATAGTTACTTATATTCTAAAAGGGCAAGAACTTTTCGTGACAGTTTCTATGCTTCCTCCAACATTAAGCGGTGATGCTACAATTTTTCCATACGCGACACTTGATCTTGTGCATAACAATCAAAGCTTAGGAAAAACACGTTTGGAAAAGGGAAAAGGCGTATGGTCAACAGAAAACTCTAAGGAGCCTGTAGGTCAGTGTAAGGTAACTCTACCCAAACCTGATTTATCAACTATTGAAGCAACTTTAACTATGGGTTACACCGCAAAATTTGATGGCGGTACTGTTCGACCAAACCCACCTCACACTCGCTTCTCTTTTACTTTAAATTCAGCATCAAGACGTAAATCATGAATAGAAAATTAATCAGTACTATTGTTCTCATTTCTGTATTTGGAGTTACTGCTTGTAGCAAGGCATCAAATGAACAAGCAAAGGTAGATACTACTGAGAAAAGCAGCTCTCAAAACGTAAAAACGGAATTATCCGCAAGTGATAAAGTGATTTTAGATAGATATGAAACAATCACAAATGAAGTTGTGACTTCTGGTGAAGATGAAAAGATAAAACAAACTTTAGCGCCTTTAATACCTGAAATTAAGAAAGTTACTGCTAAAAAACAAAGAGAAATGGCATTGATGAATATTTATATGCTGTCTGGTATGTATAAAGAGGCTTATGAGTTAAATGAACAACAGATCAAAGAGAAACCCTTGCCTCAACGGATAATGTTTAGATGTACTTTGCTTGAAAAATTAAATGAGGCCAAAGTAAAAATTCAACAGTGTCACGAAGCTTCTGCCCAACTCATACAAACCGAATTGAGTAAATCATCTAGCAAAAATGATCCCCAGTACAGAGACGCCCAATTTGTATATTTAACTGAAATGTATAAAGCTGGTCACACTGACTATAAAGCAAAAATACAGAAATTTATTGATGAAACTAAAGATGTCGCATCAAAAGATAAATATAAGTCTTTGTATGATGCCGATATTGAGTCATTTTATGGTACTGATTCACCAAATTATGTACCAGAATCATTAAAGTAAATTTAAATGAAAAGCCCCGAATATTCAGGGCTTTTTAAATTGCTTTAACGTAAATAGAAGCATCTGATTTAAACACTCTAAGCTGGCTATATATTTCGTTAGTAAACCTTAACCCTCAGCAACATCATTAATATCGTAGACTTGATTTTTCCCAAACCCTTATACGATACTGTTCAGTGTTAATACTCCTTGTGTTAGCAATCCAAAGCCCTTTGATTCCGCCAAGAATTCTCTGAAGGGCTTTTTTATTGCCTAAATTATGCATTATTGTTTCCTAGAAGCTTTGAAAGCTTGGTTAAACCCTTTGGTGTTACTCTCACCTGCTCTGTGATTTTGATCGTTCCATCAGGCAACTGGATATCCGTTACTTTATGTTCTAAATATCCCGCTTTAATTTTCTCTTGATAGGCAACCCAATGTTTGCTGCCATGACGTTTATAAATCCAGTCATTCATGTGAAGCCACTTATTAAATTTTTGCGGCTCTTGTTGTAGAGCTTTAGCAGCATCAGTTAGGCACATACTTCCCTCGGCTCTAGCAATACGGTCAAATGCTTCCATTGTAGGTTGCATAACTTCAACTTTGTGCTCTAGCTCAATCACTTTTTCTGAATAAGTCAGTAAAGCATTACGTAAAAGATTTGGATCTGCTAGTAATTGCATTGGATCGATCAGTTGAATTTGCCCTATTGCTACCGCGTCATCAGAAAAGTAATTTGTTAATGAATCATTTTTTAAAACTGTAATACTCATAAAAAAGCCTCATCGTGGGGATGAGGCTAGTATGTGTAAAGTCTTTTTAGCATTGTTCTATTTAGAGTCTATTTAGAATTAAAATTATCAAAATAGTACTTAGCATCTTTAAAAGCCTTGCCACATGTATCCTTATTTGGTAATTCCAAGTTATTTTTTTCACAATATAATTGTAGTTGAGAAAAAGCAGCTTGAGGTTGGGAGATGTCTATATTTGCCATATTAGCCAAAGCATAGATAATTTTATTTATTGACTTATTAGAAATGCTATTTTTACTAGTATAATTTGATCTTACATCTAATTTTTCTACTTTCACCTCTTTTTAAAAAATCCATGTCTTCTTTTAGAATATAAATATCTTCTAAATTATATTCCATTTCAAAATCCTCTAACTGTTTATCGCCGTACCAGTAATACTTTTCCCATCCTTTTTTCCACTTAAATTTATCTATTCTATCAGTTGCATGCCTATTTTGTATTTCTACAATCTCCATTACCTCAGGAAACTCGTAGTATAGATCGGCAAATTCTGTACCATTATAAATTTCATCATATATCTCAAAAAAAGACATTTTTTTAATAATTTCTTTTTCTGAATGATTTATAAGAACCGTATCAAAATAATCATCTCTTTTAAGCCCTTTAGGATATTTTTTAAACTCCAAATAATATCCAGAATCAATTTTAAGATAATTATCATAAAGGTAAAAATATTCACACGGATCATAAATATCTAATATTAATGGTTTTATAATAATTTTATTATTAAGCAAATCGAATGCTGTCTCTAAAGTTAACTTAAGATATAGATCATAATCCCCCATTTTATTATAAATGTTTTGATAATTAAGCATTCTATTAAAAAAAAGTATTTCTTCTATTCTCTTTTCATTTTCATTATTAAAATTTTCATCTAATTCCCACTCCATAGGGAGGGCAAAAAGATAATTATTCTTACTAAATTTTGCATGCATCCAAATATGCCCTTGATGAACTAAATCTAATATATATCTAATATCTATATCATCTCGATTGAAAAATAAATTCAATTCTTTACATGCTTCTTCTAATGAATATGCTGATTTGCTTGGAAGCAAGACATTGTTTTTACTATACATTACATCCCCTATTTATCATAAAGCATTTAATTAAATATACCCCAGCTTGGGGTGTTTGTGGGGTAAACCATAAGTTACTGTATTATTTGGGCTCCTAAGTAGAGCTTGCTAATCAGAGAACTTAGTCTTTCTACCTTTTTAAGTTTTATACAGTGTTATATCAAAAATACCTAAAAGGTACTCTACAGCTTAAATTTTAGTTGCCGACATCCCCCTCAAAAACACCTCAACCATTCTTTCATCAACTTCGCCTAAACTTAAACGCTGAATAATTACACCTTCAATCATGTATAAAAATAATTTGGCATCAGTAAAAGAAACATCGGCGTTAAGCGCTCTAAGCAGGCTATATATTTCGTTGGTGAGCCATGTTCTATATCGCACGGCGGTTATGTACGCTTTTGGATGAGTCAGTTTTGTTTCAAAAATAGCTTTAAATAATAAGTAATACAGTCCGTCTAGGTCTGTGTGTAAAAGATAGAGTTTTTTGAGTTTATCGGCTGCGTTGGTGCTGCGATCATATTCAACCACTGAAACCACTTTTTCTTTTAGGCGCTCTTTTTGCACAATCAGGCAGATTTCAATCAACCGTTCTTTAGAGTGAAAGTAGTTATAAAAAGTTGCCTTGGTCACTTCACACTCTTTCACAAGTCTATCGATGCCGACCAGATGAAATCCGTTGTAGTGAAATAACTCAATTGATTTATTTACGACTTGTACTGCACGTGTTGGGAGAACTATTTTTGGCATATTTTTACCGTTATAAAAATTATTGTTGTATATAAATGAGATATAAAAACCGCTGCCTTTTGGGAGAAAAAAGGCATAGCAAAGCCGTAAAGACTGTGCGCAGCACATCTCAAGGTTTAATTGTCTAAGTAAGTTTTAAGTAATAACGAGCTAAAGCCTGAAAAAGCCTTACGGCGATCAAGCTGCGTTAAATGTTTTAAGCTGTGTTGTTATAGCTTTTGGCAATGGTTGCCAAGAAATGATGAATGTACAAAGCCAACTCCTTATATATGGAGTTCTGCCAAAACATTAGAATTATGGTGGCAGAACGAAAGAGGGTTAGCAGACTGGTACGACAACCAGCACACCCGAGGGTGTCCCTCTCCCGTCCTACCGCTACGGGAGGGAACGAGGAGCGTACGCACAAAACTATTCCTCAGAAGAAATAATCCTGATGCGGTCGTATACGGTCTGCTAAAACCGTCTGGCGATGTAGGCCAGCCCGCAAATGGTAATCTCCAATATTTGAAGTGTCAATGTGAAATTGGCTAGAAATTATTTAAATAATTATTGTTTTTCATTTAATTACATAATTAAGGAAATTCTTAAGTAATATTTTTAACCTACCCTTATATCATTAAGTTAAAGTTTAAAATTTCAAAAACTTAAAGTCTGAATTGTCCTAACTCAATTAAAAATGAATAAATAAAAAGAGACACTACTGTTATTAAGAGATGTTTTTAAGAGTCGCTATCCAGTATAAAATTATGACTTAAGCGTCCCATCTCACAAATTAGGCCGTGTCATATACTTGAAGTAATAAGAGCAAAAAATGACTCAAAATCAAGTTGAACTCGCAGAGAAATTATCAAAAGAATCACATCAAGGTCAAAAGTATGGTCCTCATGATTACTTTGATTACCATATTAAAGGTGTGGTCAATTCATTAATTGAGCACCAATTTTCAGAAGTTTATATTATTACAGCCCTTCTCCACGATAGCGTTGAAGACACACCTCTTACCCTAGCCAAAATCGAAAGTTTATTCGGAAAAGAAGTCCGTGATGCGGTTGATGCATTAACTAAACGGGAAACTGAAACACGCGAAGAATATTTAATTCGTTGTGGTTTAAATCCAATTGCTCGAGTCGTGAAACTTCATGACGCAGCCTTTAATGCGCATAACTCACATAAAGAAAATAATCAATCACGTGTAGATTATTATCTTCAAACCATGTTAGCTGTTTCAACGGCGCAAGATAGGTTGGGGTAAAAGACAACGAAATGAATCCGTTGCCTTTTTATTCTTAAGATTGTGCAAATGCCCAAATGTCTTTTGATGCAATCGTGTCAGATACGAGTCTAAAACTCATAGGCTCTAAGTCTTCATCTACCACAACATAACCTTTCGAGTTATTTTTTAGCGCATCACATTTGTTATCGGTCAGTTGATAGTTTGCAGTGTCCGCTAAAGCACTTTCAGTAATAACACCTGTAAACACACAATTTGGGTCTTTTGAGACAATCTTGCCTTGTGCATTGACCTCGGCATTGACCGTTGTTCCATCCGGAAAAGATAAATCGTAATTGCCGACCAATTGATTCAGCATAATTTTCTGATCATCAATTTTTTCATAATGCGCCAATTCAACGGTCATCGCTTGATTAGACTGATTGCTCTGCCAAGCTTTGGTTTTTGCGTCATAGCTCATCACAATTTTGGCACGGTTTTCGTCATCATCTAAAACCAATAATTTAGAACCATCTGCGCCAGAATAGTATTTACCCGCCATTGGTAACTCTTCATCAGTTTCAGTACTAATAATATAAGTACCGACATCTAAGCTAGGAGCAAGTGCAGGTTTTTCAGTCGAGACTTGGTCATCGTGATCACTGTCATTACAAGCCGCCAATCCAAGCCCAAGAAGTAAAACCAACAAACAACGTTTCATGGTCTTTCTCCTTACTTGTTAAATAGGCTTTTTAAACGAATTTTGAGCCATTCTTGACCTGCTGGTCGTTGGTCGTAAGCAACTTGCATGGCAGTCACAGCAATTTTGTTTTGCATTACGGCGCTTTCATCCGACATTTGAGCTGCAGTTGGTGCCGATGGTGCCACATCAATTCCTAAACCAAACTGGTTATTGCCTTTATTGTCTTTCGTCACTTGGAATTTCAATTTATATAAGTCATAGGTCCCAATTTTTGAAAAAGCAAAAGGTGTGCTGGTTGTTAAATTTTTAGGGAAATTCACATTTAAGGTAATGCCTTTTGGCAACAATTGGCCCTTACCTGCCTTAGCTTGTAATTCTTTTAATAACACTACGGTTTGTTTTGCCACAATCGCAGAGTTAGGGTTGTTTAAAGTTTTGTCATCTACCGTGTTGGTATCGGCACTTAAGGCAATTGATGGAATGCCGCGGCCTGCCGAAAACTGTACATTGCCAATCGTGCCAGAGTGCACAACGACTTTTCCGACATTTTGTCCTTCATTTGGGCCAGATAAAACTAAATCTGGCGCTTTCCCCCAACGCTTTGGCGCAACCACATCTAGTCCATAAACTGTTGCCATGACTGGTGTACCATGCGTGTAGTTCCAGTCACCATTGGTATAACCCGCTTTGGTAAACGTCCCCGCAGCAGGTGCGCCAATTGGTGCAGCGCCGTTGTGACAACCGTTTTCAGCCGCAATTTGCTTATCATTATCCGCGGTAATCGTTGTTGAGCTGTACATCACGATTGCGCCACCACGGCCACTTTGTGGTGAACACGGTACAGACACCAGCACGTTATGACCATTTGCTTTTAATTCATCATAGAGTGCTTTGACATTGCTGGTTAGACCGTCATCGTTAACCAATAAAATATTTAGTGCAAAAGCTGGAGTTGTACACAAAGACAGAATAAGGCCGCCCAATAAACTTTTTTTCATCACTTAACTACCATGTTCTAAATTTCGATTTGTATAGTAGTTGCGCTATATGTACGTTTAGTGACTAAGCATCAATAAAAATTAAAATACTTTTCCATTAAAAATTAAATAATTATATTATAAATAATCGCTATATTTTCTTTTATAAACTGATCTTCAACTTTGGTACTCATATTCAAAATGACAAAACCCACTTCCGTGGGCTTCATTCAAAGTATCACTTCAAGCTTTAAATTAAATACGCCCAACTTCTAAATATGGAATTAAGTTTTTATCAAAATGTGGTCGTGGGTCACCTTCATAACTAATAAAACCATGCATTCCTGTTAAGCGTTCGCCTTTATAAAACTGGTTTAACTGATAGCGCGGGTCTTTATGTGAAAGCGTAAAGCTCACCACACCAACGCCCTGCTGTTTTGACTTGTTATAGGCATCTTCAAGCATTTTATGATGCAAAGCCAAATCTTGTGGATGACACATAAGCGTATGTAGCACATGGTACTGAATCGAGTCACCGAGTTTAGGCAAGCGCATGCCTTTAGTAATTGGAGTCAGCAAGTTATAAACGGGTCTAAGCACGCCTATAGCGGAACTATAATTTAGAATCTTGGTTTGCTTAATACTGTGCTGATCCCACAAGCCAAACATGCCTACCAGCTTTTCACCCTTAAAATAAAGTGAAAAGTCCGAGAGATTTATTCCTGAAAAATACCGATGACCTTGAGCCAGTTCTTCAAAGTTATAGGCAGGTATAAAGTTATAAAACTCTGCCATGTCGCTAATAAATTGGTTCATAGCTTCCACGTGCTGAGCTTCGGCACTACAAGTACGGATCTCTTGAAGATCACTCTGTTTATCAACCTGCTTTAAAAAAGCCGTGATTTTCCGTTTTGCGCCAGTGCTCGTCAGGCTAAGTGTCTCTATAAGCCCTTCATCATAATAATCAGGCATACCCGTTTTGCCCGTTTGGATGGCAGCCCGCGCGGCATGGTTATCATCAAAAATAATCATTTGGCTATAGTTCGGTTCATGCATGGTTTGTTTTACATGCTTTGCCAAAACCTTTACCAGTGATTTACCACGGTAGTTGTGATCTACCCGTAAATCACCCGCATAACGTAAGTTTTGAATGTTCCGATCGACATAACACGGGCGGTAACCATTGCTATAACAAGCGACATTTTTTTGACTCTCGGTATCTTCAATCACGACATGCAATTTATGCCGATAGACAATGTCAGAAGCCCGAAAATAACTCGGTTCGCGCTGAAAGCTAATTTGTATGCCTTTGGTGGTCATAGGTACTGCGATTAACTCTCGTAAAGCCTCGTCATCTGCCAAAGTTGCTTCACGGGTAATGAGAGTGCTGTCAGCAAGTGGTGTATTTGTTTTATTCATTATTCACCTGTTGTGCGGTCTGTGTAGGAACCAAACTATTTAAACGTCCCATTTGGTCGAGTAGCTGATAGACAAACACCACTTCGTCTTGGTCATTCACGGTTTTTTGGGTTTGGACATCGAGTAGCTTTTGCTCTGTATTAAGCAAATCAAATGTCGTTTTGGTGCCAACATCAAACTCTTTACGTGTGTAGACAAAGGCAATAGACGCAGCCTCTATGGCATTTGCCAATGCTTCTTTATTTTGTCGAATGGTTTGAAGCTGCGCATAGGTCGTACGGGTACGCTTATTTAAGTCTAGTTCAAGACTTCGTATTTTCTGATGAGCCAAATCGATATCAGCCTGTGCTTTTTTGACGTTAGCGCGATTTAAACCATCGTCATAGAGCGGTACATTAAGTTGTACCCCAACCATATAGTTATTACTTTCAGAGCCAATATAGCTTGCCTCATCTTGCTTTCCAGCACGGCTGGTCAGCATGACCGTTGGCCAGAGTTCGCGTTTGGTTAGAGCATATTGTTTCTCTGCGGCCTGCTTTTCGTATTTACTACGCATTAAAGCTGGATGGTTTTTGGTTTGTGCCAAAATTTCATCTAAGCTCGCGGGAATAGCGGGTAGCTGTTTAATGGCAACAAGATTTTCAGGCGTTACACCCGTTACTTGATAAAACTGTGCTTCACTTACGGTCAGGTTAGATTGGGCCTGTGTAATATCGGCTTGGCCTTGTGCAACTTGTGCCAAAACCTGAGCCAAGTCTGCACGGGTAATCATACCCACATCAAAACGGCGCTTTGACTCATATAAAGACCGCTGCAGATTTGCCATAGTCTTTTGTCTAAGTTCTAAAATGGCTTTCTTTTTTAATACGTCGGTATAAACCATCACGGTATTTAAAATGGTTTCCGACCGTTGATCTGATAAACCTTGGTTTTGGGCAGAAAGCTGACTTTCGGCAACATCTATTCCTAAACGGTGTCGTCCAGACGTATAAATCGGATAATCTGCCTGCAACTGCAAACTTCGACCTTTACGGTTTCCTTCGGTTGGAAACAAGACGTGTGAAGGCGTATCTATTCTTTCATAGTCCAGTTGACCAACTAAATTGACTTTGAGTCCATCACGTTGCTTGGCCTGTTCAAGCATTGCGGTGGACTGGTTCACGCTTAAACGGCTGACTTCAAGCTGACTTTCATGCCTTAAACTGGCAGACAAAGCCTCGTCTAAAGTCATGGCGTGTGTGTTCGACACAACCAACACGCCTAAATACAAGGCGTGTCGAAGTGTTAAAAAACGAGAGTTAAATGGCTTCATCCCTTTCATAGTTGTTCCAAACTATTGAGGGTGACTTTTTTGAGTGGCTCAGGCTTGATATTGCCTTCGATAATGCCATCAAACATGACCAGTTTTTTATAGGCATTCCAACCATTATTGGCCTGACGAATTTGAGGCTGGTCGAGCTGCCCCAAGTTTCGTGCAAGTTCATAGTGGAAGTTTTGACGCAAAATACTGTCGATATATTCATTGCTAATGCTGTGATGAATGTCGCCTTCAAAAAGCACGCAATAAAATGGTTTAACTTGTTGTTGGGTATCAATCGCCAGTAAAGAAATCGCTTTCGATTCAGTTTCATTCAACTGAGACAACAACTGTTGAGCAGTTTCAGGTGCAAGTTTCTCACCGACCAAATCGACCCCAAAACGGCGGCCTTGGAACTCAAAACAAGGAATTTGCTCTAAAAAGCCAGTCACTCTTAAGCAATCATCCAAACAGTAACGCAGCAAGCCATTACCCGAAGTAATGAGCGGACTTACTACATCACCTTGCTTAAGTTGCCACGACGGAATGATTTGCCCTTGTTTATCGCCTTCTAAATACTCAAATTCATAGAAGTGACTTTGGTAGGCCAGCGGGTATTGGTCGTTGTAGGGAATAGTCACTACACCTTCCGTCGCCCATAGACCTTTTCCTTCAAACTGCACACTGGGTAACTTCTCTTTTAATTTTTCGGCCCAAGCTTTTGAACCTGCGGTGTCCCAACTCGAAACTAGACTTAACTTTGGCCAAAGTTTTTTAAAGTCGATCTGTGCGCCGTTTGAAGCCTTACTTAAGGCTTGAGCACTTTCAGGGCTATGCGGTGCAGTCACTTCTTTTAATGAAGCCTGACGGTTACCCCATGAACCACTTTGTAAAACCTCAATCACGTCTTGTTGTAGTAACTCCAAACGTTCAAGTAATTGCAGCGCAAAAGTTGGACTCCATACCGAAATCATGGCTAAGTTACGGTTTGCGACCAAATAACAAATGGTGGCAAACAGTGCATCGTCGGCATTGGCTGCAAAAGCAACATTACTTGGAACAGCTTGGGTAAACTTAGACAAAATTCGCTTACCTACACCAAGTAGCGCACTATCGTCATTTAGGTTTTTGTCTTTTAAAACTTCACGCTGACTTTCAGGCAACCATGACACCGACCAATAATGCGTCCCCGAACTCAACTGTGGACATTTACGGTATAAACTCGCCATCCACGGCGCAATTGCATGGTCAAGCTCATCTAAAAACAGCTTGGTATATGGAATAAACTTGATTTGTTCACTCGAACCACTGGTCGGCTGAAAACGAACGAGCTTACTGCTAGAGAGTGAAAGCTTTTGTTCACGGTAACGCTGAATGTCTTCTCGCCATGCACCGTAACGTGTCGCAGGAAATGCTTTTACAAACTGCTCATAGTTTTGAACCTTTTTATCTTTGGCAAAGGTAGAGGTCTGTAATATCAAATGCAAAATTTGACGTTGTGTGGTCTCTAAGGCATTAAATTGTTTTTGAAAATTACGGTCAGATGCATCGCACCATTTTTTTAAAATCAGATGCGAACCCAAAGTTAGCCATTCATTAATTTTCATTGGATGGCCTCTCTACGTTTTGTTTTATGGGTTACGCATGCTTCAAACTTTCCTTTACTGGTCGGTTTAGTCATTAGTTTCACAGGGAAACGGGCAATATCTTTCCAACCAAGACGGCCAATACACGGTAGTTCTGTGCCAGCTTTCCATGTCGGATTTTTTTGTTCAAAGAAATGAATATTTGGGTTCTTTTCTCTCATTTCGGCAGTAATCGGTGCGACTTCGCCTTTTAATGGCTGATAGTCATCACCAAAATTTAAAAGGCCCGCTTCACGGTCATAGTATTCGCCAAAGAATTTTTCACAGTAGTGCTCAACGACTTCGGAAAGATGTTGGTTTTCGTCTTTAATATTTGGGTAATAGACATAGTAGTTATTGGCGAGCAGTAAGTAGGTTTTATAACCTTTAGAAATGAGGAGCCAATAGAGTTCGTTAAATGGATATTTGATTCGAAGCTTAATCATCAGTTTTAGCATGGTACTTTGCAGACTACGCGTACCCCAAAACTTCTTCAAAATGACCGTATCACCGCTAAATAACACGGTGTAGTCTTTACCGTTTAAGTAGAAATGCTGCACCACCACAGTCGAGAAACCGACAATCTCATTTGTTTCCGAATCAAAAATTAAGATCGCACCGCTTTTATTTTGGAAATCATCTACGAAAATAGAAAATCTCGTATTTTCATAATACTGTTCGTAAATGGAATACATCACTTTTAATCGCTCTGTATCGATTTGTTCCTTTTCAAAATATTGACCATAAGTCGTGTTTTTCAGGTTCAATTTTGAAATTAGTTTATACGTTGTATTAATCATAATCCTTTAACCTTCCACCTCTAATTTGTGAGTTCCCCGATCTCATCAACCGATTTTAGAAAACTCAGATCAATGTTCTTTTTCTATGAAGGGATACGTTTTGATATGCCCTATTGTTTTTCATTCTTTGAAAGCTGCCTTTATTTTTTAATATCTACATGTTCATTTTCTTCCCCCGATCCATAAAGATGGTTAAAAATGCGGTCACAAACATGATGATTGCGAGCATGCGTAATAGATCATTAAAGCTAGAGGTCAGTGCCTGAAAATGAATGTCGCGATAAATCACACTCAGCGCGATTTGCTGGGCATTTGAGCCGACTTCTTGATATTGCGCCGTGAGTTGATCGAGTCTTTCTGTAAAAATCCAGTTTTGCGGTGTCATCCCCTGATTAATCTGGGTGACATGAAGCGCAGTCAACCAATCTAACGATGAATTAATCAGTGCCAGTCCAACCGCGCCGCCGATATTACGCATCAGGTTATAAATACCGCTGGCATCGGCCACTTTACTCAGCGGCAAAGTACTCATGGCTAAATGCGAAACCACAATCAGGCAGATCATGAGACCAATACCACGGTAAATTTGCGGCCAAAACATAAAGTCGTAATCGCTATGAATACTCAAATGTGAATTGAGCCAAACACCAAAGCCAGCCAGAATCATTCCAACAAATACCGTTTTTCGGGTATCAAAATTAGGAATCAGCCATGCAAGAAACGGCGCAAAGCAGAACATGACAATACCTGTCACCATCATGACGTGACCAATTTGGCTACTGTTCATTTCACGGACTTGCCCAAGAAACACGGGAATCATGTAACCCAAGCCATAGAGCGCCATGCCGATCACAAACGTTGTGATGGCACTTAAGGTAAAGTTTTTATTTTTAAATACAGATAAATCGAGCAAAGGTTTAGGCTGAGTAAAACTTCTAGAGAAGAAAATCATGCCGCCCACAACGCAGATCATAAACGCAATCCGAACGCCTGTGTCTGCAAGCCAGTCATGCCGTGCGCCTTCATCAAGGAAATATTCAAGCCCACCCAAAAACATGGCCATACCAATCAGACTAAACCAGTCCATACTTTTGATGAGTGAATAGTTTGCACGGTCAATATTTGGACCTGAGTAAATGACCGTAGCAATGATGATGCCCGGAATAATATTGATCAGGAACATCCAGTGCCATGAGAAATTATTGGTGAGCCAACCGCCAATGGTTGGGCCAATAGCTGGCCCCAAAGTACTGATCATTCCAAACATCACCAAAGGCAATGAGCGTTTTGGTTCTGGAAAAAGTAAGTACAACGCCGTCATGGAAGTCGGAATCATGCCGCCGCCCATAAAACCTTGAATGCCACGGAACACTAATAAACTTTCTAAGTTCCATGCCAAGGCACAAAGTAAAGAACTCACCGTAAAACCAATTGCACAGATGGTGTAATACACCCGTGTTGAAAGCACCCGCGAGACAATACTCGACATTGGAATTGCAATAATTTCGGCAATTAAATAAACCGTTTGCACCCAAGTAACTTCATAACGACTTGCACTCATACCAGCTTGAACTTCGTTTAGAGAACTCGCCACAATCTGAATATCAAGAATCGCCATGAAGTTGCCAAAAATCATGGCAGCAAAAATTGCCCATGCAGTTTTTGCTGGGAATCTCCACTCGGCCTCAAGGTGCTTATTCATTGGTTATTACCTAAAATTTTATTATTAAGTTCTTAGGTCAACGGTGGCACTCACCGACATTCCAGGTTTTATCAAATCAATATGTGGGCTTGAATCTATGGCAATACGCACAGGAATACGCTGAACAACCTTGTTAAAGTTGCCTGTGGCATTGTCTGGTGGCATGAGTGAAAAAGTTGCGCCTGAAGCTGGTGAAAAGCTTTCAATTTTTCCGGTATAGGTCAGGCTTGGGTAGGCATCAAGTTTTAATTTAACTTTCTGACCAATATGCATTTTTTCAATTTGGGTTTCTTTGAAGTTCGCTTGTACATACAAACTATTTTCAGGAATGATCGCCATTAAGCGGGTTTGCGGAGAAACACGTGAACCTTTCTGGATTGCAAGGCTACCGATCTTACCGTTTACAGGACTGACCACTTTTGATGAAGCCAAATCGACCTGATACAGGTTTAAGTTTGCATTGGCACTTTGAATATCTGCTAGAAGCTGCGCTCGACTCGCTTGTAAACTCCCCAACTGAGCTTCTGCCGCATTTACGGCGGCTTGCGCTTTGCTGAGTTGAGCTTGCGCCGTTAAATATTGAGACTGAACCCCTTCAAAGTTTTGTCGGGTAATCACCCCATCTTTTAATAAATCTTGATAACGCTCAAACTCTTTTCTTAAACGAGTTAAATCAGCTTGTGCTGCCACTACGCCACTATGAGCTTCAATAATTGAAGACTTGGCAGACTTTTCATTTTGTTGTTGTACACCCAGTGCAGCTTCTTTCAAGCTGACTACTGAACGAGCTTGATCATAACGAGCTTGATAATCGCGGTGATCTAATACTGCTAAAGTTTCCCCTTTTTTTACTACCTGATTATCGTTAATTAATAACTCCATCACTTCGCCTGAAATCTTTGGCATCACCCACGTGACATCGGCTTGCACATAAGCATTATCCGTAGATTGATAGAATCGATATACAAAAAAATAATATAAAATACCAGCAACTAAAAATAATAACAGGACACTAAAGACACCCCAAGTTATTTTCTTTCGACTTTGGAAATTAGTATCAGTTTCTAGCTGAGCTACGTTATCCATATTCATTCCGCTTATTTGTAATATTCGATTTTTTATTTAAGTCAATAAAACTATTGATTTCTTTTTTACGTAACTTTTCACTTGGTTTTATTCAATGAATCGTGACATCGTAAAATTTGGTGCAAATTATGGTTCTTAAGTGAATTAAATATCATTGACCTCTTTGCCAGATATTTTTTCTATTTATGTCAATAAAGCAAGTTATATAAACTATGTTTAAAAATTATGTAATTTTATATTTTTTCAAATAATTGCTTATGAAAACAGCTCAAATATATAAAAATTACCATTAAAATTCAAATAATTACCACAGTTTGAGTTATTTAAAAAAATCTTACATATAAAGAGATTTATTTCACTAATATTAAAGGTTAACTTTCTATTTGTATTAATTAAGTAGAATTATTTAAAGATCTATGTAACCGCTAAATAGTTATAGAGAAATTTTATAATATTAATAGAAGGATAAAATATAAATATTCTGGCTTAGTCAAAATAGTAAAAAAGCGCTTATTAAAAGACTATTCCGACAACTTTTGATTAATTATTAAATAAAATAGAATCCCCCAGCCCCAACCCAACATACACCTAAGAACCCCAATATTATTAAAAAACAAAATTAATGTTAAAAAAGAGTTATTTTTTAACTCTTTTTTATTTAGGAATTAGTGAATTTACGGATTATTTTTTACTGATTTAAAGCACTAAAAATTTCTTCTAAAGTTACTCCAATCGCAAGTATTTCACTATCCTGATGAGGTAAACCATCGATTTCCAATCCAATTGGTAGTTTCGATTTCACTCCCTTTCCAATGGGTAAACTCAGCCCTGGTAATCCGATATTACTGCCGGGGTCTGTATTTCGAATTAGTGTTTGGAAATTCTCAATTGAACTGACTTGTTCGTTTGCGAGTGGCGCAACAATCGGTGAGGTCGGCAATAATAAAGCATGTAAGTTATGCGCTTTAAATGTGTTTTGGTAGAGTTCAAGCAATTGAGGACGCGCTTCACTGATGGCCTTTTCATAAAAAGGTAAAACAGGAACAAGTTGCCCAGTCTGATCTTGAATTAATTGGGGAAGAATATTCTGTTTAAAAATTGCCTGAACATCTGGGCTTGAGATTTGATCAACTACAGTCTCTAAGGTGAGGTCTATATGATGAAGTTTTAAATATTGAATAAGGTCATATTTGCCTTCATAGACGACCACAGGAAATGAAATAGCGTGATTAAGTTGTTCTAAATTCGGCATATCGACAGGAATAATTTCGACTCCCGCATCTTTTAAAAGCTCAAGTGCAATATACGCCTGTTTATGAACGTCTTCATCTAAATGATTCCAAAAATATGAATTAATACCGAGCCGAATTTGATGAGGCTGTAATGGTTCTTTCTTTGGTTCTTGAGTAATAAGCTGATCAATTAAAATAATGTCAGATACGGTGTGTGCAATAGGGCCAGCTGTATCGCGAGTATGTGAAATTGGGGTAATACTTTCTTGGGAATATCGTCCTACCGTGGGACGAAAGCCGGCACAACCATTTAATGCACTTGGCAAACGAATTGAAGCACCAGTATCTGTACCAATCGAAATCGGGACCATTCCCGCTGCTACGGCCACAGCACTACCTGAAGAAGACCCACCAGCAATATGCAATGGATTTACGGCATTTCGTGTACCGACAACGCCTTCAATATGCATAGCAATATTATAACCTGTTACCCCAAACGCCAATTCGTGCATATTGGTTTTACCAACAATAATCGCGCCGTGATCAATAAGTTTTTGAATAATCGGCGCGGAGCTTTGAGGCTTAAAATCAACTAAAGCTGGCGTACCTGCACTATTAGGGAAACCTGCAACATGAATATTATCTTTAACCGCAATTAAAATACCCATTAAAGCTGGACATGATTTTCCACTAAGCAGGTATTTATCCCAATATTGAGCTTGTTGAATTGCTGAAGCTTTATCTGTGCTAATAAATGCATTTAAAGATTGCTGTTTTTCAATAGAATCGAAGTAATGATGCACAAGCTCTTCACAAGATATTTTTCTTTCATGAATCAATTGAGTAATGACATCAACTGAAGCATTTGCTAAACCCTGTAACTCAATCCAATTATTTTTTTCAACTGCATTTGACATGGTGACTTAAAATCCATTTAAGTTGTGATCTTAAGAACTTAGTACAAATTGCTTATTCATTCGCATCCTTAAAATTGAGGATTGTTTTTGTTTTAATGTTGAATGAGTAAAGCCATTTCAGTGCGATTATTGCAGCCTATTTTTCTAATAGAATTATTCAGATGAGTTCTCAATGTGGTAAAGCTGATACCAAGTAAATTTGCCACATGTTTGTCACTTAAACCCTTAGATACCAAACGAACTATTTCTTGTTCTCGTGGAGTCAGACCATATTGTGTAGATAAATCTAGTGGTAAGGCTTGGGTAAAATAAGGTTCAAGCAGATTTAATATTCTTTTTTCACGCTCACCAAACATATTAGCGTCTTTTGCACGCCAAATACGTAAATCGCCAATATCTATGCCATTTCGGACAAAATAAATATTTATGCCGTGATACAAACCATAGGTTCTCAAAAACTCATTGTAATAGCTGGTTTTTTTAAGGTCTGCGAGAGTCATGACTTCATTTACAAATGTTGGTTTTTGACGTTTGCGAAGCTGTGCCGTAATCGGATCATCAAATTGCCAAACACACTCATAGTCCTCCATCGCTTTTGGGTCGATTTTCCATATTACGCCTTCTTTCGATAAGTTATGCGTTGAATCCCAAATATAAGACGCGGCAAAATCAGCCCGCAACAAGATGGTAATATCTGCAATGATATTTTCACGTAAATTGTATTGCCCTTTGCCTGAACCAAGTTTCCACAATATTTCAGAAAACAATGTAAACTCAGAGGGGCTAAAATCCTTTTCAAAAAGTACGGTCATCGTCTACCTATTTAACGAAATCCATCGAATTTTAAGAAGATCGGTTAAGTGCTTCCTTTGAGCTTAATACCAATCCCATCCTTTTCTATAACATATCTATTTTTTGATTTGGTAGTATGAGATAACGACACTTGTTTAAGGTCGTTATCAGCCTTGTAGACCATATTTAAATTAGAAGCGCTCAGAGTTATCCTAGCTTTTAATATGTTTTTATCTAATCACTTTACTTATAAAGTCATACCATTTTTGACATAAATAGTATTATTGAAATACTTAATTCTGTTCAATAACACATGGCCACCAGTATCTTCGCAGAATATTCCAGAACCATCTCTATCAAGTTTTATTGTTGATAATCCAAGACCGAATGAGGGCTTTAATAACCTGAGCAAGCTAAATAGTGTTTAGCAGTGAATTCATTCACCTGATCTTTTTTAATTGATGGAGCAGTATAAGTTGGCTGGGTATAAGCATCTCTTACTATATCTTTTATTAGGTCTTTATCCTCTTTTTCTTTAAATGCTTTATCAACAATTTCCAGTGCTTCAAGAATTGGGGCTCCATTTTGTCTTGTTGTCATGAAAAGCTGAGCCAATTGGGCAATTTGGATGCATTTTTTCTCATGCTCTTCCTCAGTTATTCTTGGAACTGTTCCAGCAAATACGGATTTTGTCATTCCAATTATTAATAGAAATATAGTTACTTTATTCATTTAATTACCCATCATTATTAATGAGTAAAATTTACCAGTTCAGAAGGTTAAAAACCACCTTTGAAGTAGTAATTTTTATTAATAAAGACTATTAGTTAACTCATTTGAAAGCATGAAATGTACTATTTGCATTTTTCATTATTCAACAAAATAAGCTTTTCTTTTTTCCCAAGTTTATTTATATAAAATAGTTCATATTGATGATTATTCACTTTCATATATTTAGGATAAAATACTCCATCGCACCAAATCTGAATACCTTCATCAGTTTTAATAAAATCGATCACTTCATTTTCATCTTCAATTGGTGGTTTCACAAGTACCTTGAGTGTAATTGATGTATAAAATGGACTTGTTGATCCTTCTATAATTTCAATAGAATCATTGGCTTTATAAGGAAAAGTACTTTTTGCTCCTTCATTTCCAATTTTAAAAAATTCAATTGCTTTATCAAGATCTCTATATTTAAAGTCTTGTCCAATAATCCCAAGTTTTATAAGTCTGCCATCTGCATCAAAATTATTATTTGCTAACGTACTATGGCTAATAGCTAATAATAGTAAAGCAATTAAAAGTCTAAGCACTTAAACACCCTCTTATTTAAGGGTAATTTAACAAGTGATTAATTATGATTCAATATAAAACTGCTATCTCTAGCGGTTCTATTTTAATCAAAGTCGCTAGAAGAATTATCAACATCCAATCTAGCACTTATTATTAAATAATACTCGAAATGAATACATCTCAAGAAAAACACCGTAGTGTGCTTCGCATATTGCTTGGATTAATTCCCATCCAAAACTATCAGTCTGAATCAAAATAATATGCTGATGCATTATTTTCCCCAACTTTTTCCCAAGTTGCAGCAAGAGAGAGTTCGTTCTCAACAATAAAAGCGCTAATGAAGAATGTAAATTAAAAATAAAAATGAAACCCACTCATTGAGTGGGCTTTTTTATTACTAACCGTTTTGCCTGAGGTGGTCTTGGAACTCTTGGTCGTGTATTTTGTCGTAATTAACAGGGTCGTAAACGCATCCAGTTAAAACAACAATTACAGCAAGTACAGCAACCAATTTTTTCATTGAAACAGCCTTTCCTTTAACGCAAAAGATTTGCTTTAAGTATACTCCTCGATAGCCATTTTGATTGGACATAATTAAGGCAAACAATTGTTATTTTTAAATTATTGCCGTGCTTTAGCCTATCATTTGATTTTTTTAGCAAGATCAAATCAACGGTTAATACAAAACTTAAGCCTCAGTCGCTAAATACCAGTTTTTCCAAGAACTGGTTCCTCTGGTTTCAATAGGCACAGTTGGAATCAGTTTTTCTTTTAATATTTCGGTTTGTTCAACCGCTTTGGCAAGTCTTGCTTTTACTGAGTGAATACATTCACGGTCACCAAATTCACAGCGGTCTAAAGTTGTACCGCCACAAGGCCCATTGGCTAAACCTTTTGGACATGTTTCAGGGCAAATATATAAAGTGTCGCCTAAACGGCACTGACCACAGCTTTCACAGCCCACTAAGCTATGTTTACTCAGCACTTCTGTTTTAAGTAGGAGTTTGGCAACCAAAGTATTTTCCCAAAATGTCGCTTTAAAAATAAAACGTCCGACACCTTTAGCGATTTTTGATCCAAACATTGCTTCATGCATAACATGTAGCTGGCGATATTTAATTAATTGTTTAGAGGTTGGCTGACGCGAAAACCGAGCAATTTCAGGCGAAAACTCTTTGCCTGTCGTGACTTGCCAAAGTGAATTCCAAAGCTCTTCTAAAACTTTAAGCTCCAGATGTCTGTATTGCTCAATGTAGCTTTCAAGCAGCATTTGCTCTTCTGGCTTATGGCAAGCAGATAAATGAATTCCTGCAAATCCTAAGTGTTTACATATCAAAATCTGTAAAGCACAGCGTAAATAAACGCGGTCTGTATGCCCTGCCTGTTTTTCATCTGCCAATACTTTTAACATGTGTGGAGTAATCACAATACCCGCGACTTTATGCTTCACCATAAAATTGGCTCGGCCCAAAGTCAGAGGCATCACACAAGCCAGTATTTGCTGCGAATAATTGTTCTTGGTTAAAAATGATTTGACTTGTTTTAAGGCTTCAATGTCATAGCCCAATTGCGTAATGATAAAGTCTGCACCTGCTTTAATTTTCTTATGCAGTTTTAAATACTGTGCATCACGCTCAGCTTCGACATATTTAAATGGATTAAAAGCAACCCCAATACGAAACCCGCCATGTTGCTTGGCAGCCATTACGGTGTTTACAGACTCTAAGTAACGACTACGAGGCTGTCCATCTCGACCATTATGGTGTTCTTTGAGTTTATCGCCTGTAAGCAATAACAAGTTTTGAATATTGGCTGTTTGAGCTTGCTCTAAAAAATGCTCAAAGTCTTGTATGTCTCGGGCCTTACCTGAAAAGTGTAAGACTTTATCGATTGATTCAGGGTAACTTTTGCTGGCCTCAAGCGGCGCAATATCATGATCTGAATGTACGCGATCTGCCAATGTCATTGCAGCCGGATACCCTGCAAACTCATGTCTTACAGGATAAATTTCATGTAGTGAAGTGAGGTACTCCACCAACACAAAAAACTGGTTTTGCTGGAAGCAGGGAGAAACGTGTGACATAGGCAAAGCGCTTATCAAAACATGACATCAATCATAAGCGCGGCATTATAAATCAAAGTGCATCAAGATGCGCTAGTCAGAAAGCTCATTGTTTTGCTTATCTTCACCCTCTTTATTTCTAGGTAATTCGAGTGAACGTGGGAATATAAAATCGAAAGAATCGAGTGCATAGCGGTAAAGCTGAGCTGGTCGTTTGCCTACAATTTTACTGTGGTTGGTTTCTTCAACTGCACCTGCTTCTATCATACGGCGTCTAAACGCTTTTTTATCTAAGGATTGCCCAAGAATAATTTCATAAATAGTCTGTAGCTCGGTCAGTGTAAATAACTCGGGCATGAGACTAGCTGGCAAAGCGGTATAGCGAGTTTTATTGGTTAAACGCTCTAATGCCAAGTTAAGCAATTCATTATGATCAAACGCCAATGCGAAATCTTGTGCTTTTGCTACAGGCACCCATTCGCTGTATTCAGCTAATGCTTGATGTTGATATGCATTAAAATCGATTAAGGCAAAATACAAAATGGTTACGGCCCAACCACGCGGGTCACGTTTGGCATTACCCACAGAGGCAACTTGTTCCAAATAAGGTGAACTAATTCCTGTTTTTTCCACTAGCTTACGATAAGCCGTGGCCATCAAGTCTTGGTCCTGGGTTAAATCGGCAAAACCGCCGGGTAAAGCCCATTGGTCTTTGGCTGGAAAGTTGGGCCGCTTAATGAGTAATACCTGCAACTGACCATTACATACCGAGAAAATAGCCATATCGACCGTGAGTAAAGGTGCGTCATAATCTCGGCGATCATAACTGGCAAGGAATTCTTGTTCAGTTTGAATAGTCACGTTCAGTCTCTCAATGAAAATGATGAGCCGATATTCATGCAACGGCTCATCTAAACTCAGTTATGCGATGGATAAACTCTCACGTATTTGATCCAAAGTACACTCATATTGAAGTTTACCATTTTCAAAGACTGTTTTAAGTGCTCCACCTTGTTCTTGTTCGACTGTTTGCTCATCAAACAAGGTAAAACCATTTTCACTTTCTTCGATGCGTAAAAGACCTTTCGCAGATTTTTTTACACCTGAGTCAGTAATTGGGTCTTTAAACAACTCACGGCCTACCCCATTCACTTGTCCCCAAGTCGCTTTCACAGCAAATCCAAAAGTATCGCGAGTTAAGTAGTTATAGGTAAAACTGCCAATCCCAAACACCAAGTTGTTTGAAGCAAAACCTTTGGTTTCTAACCCTTCTAAAATTCGCTGCGCACGCTCTAGAGTAATCGAGTCACCATAAATTAAACCGACACGTTCATTCAGTACTTTATAGCCTTGGTCTGTCGTTGTACCACCAAATACTTCCCATAAACATTCAACCGCGCCTTTGTAAGCTGGGCTGCCGACTTCGGCATCTGGGTCACCACAAATAATTTTGACAGGGTCACCAGAGTCAGGACGGAAAACCAATTTAGCTAAACCTAAAGCATTCGGTTGTCTTGCCAAAATTTCAGGTTTTAAAGCCACCGTAAACTCGGTAATCACTCGCCAAAAGTCCCAAGTATCAGACACGACACTGACAACACCCGACGGATAAAGTTCGCAAATTAAACGCTTAAATGTTTCTAGCTCACTGTCTTCTGTGCCCATACACATCACACTGTGTTCGGTCGCTGGTACAGATACCCCAATCACCCCTGTGGCATTGTAATATTCTTCTGCATAGTCAATTGAAGCAACCGAGTCTGTTCCAATAAAACTGGTTAAGTGGCCAACGCCAGATTGTGCAGCATCATAAATTCCACTCATACCACGGCTACTAAAATCGTGTCCTTGTACAGGTACAAAATCGAGTGGTGCGCCAGTTTTTACGGCATATTGTGCTAATAAACGTTTGTATTCATAGGCAATTGTGGCCGTAGTACAGCTTTTCCAAAGTTCAGCACTTAACACCGTTTCAATATAGTTCGTTAACCAAAAGAAACGCGGGTCGGTATTAATTACGGTAAGCACAGGTACACGCATATTGACGCGGCTACCCTCTGGCAAAGCTTTAATGCGTAATGGTAAATAACCCAAATCGTGTAAAGCTTCAATATGATCGACTGGTACTGCGCCTTCACCTAACGAACTATCCATACGGCGTTTATATGCTGCCACTACCTTGTCTTTAGGTTGTTTGAAAAAGCCTTCATTCCATGTATCGATTAAAAAGTGTTTGATAAAACCCTGAAGACCAAAGAACACCACTTTATCGTCAAAGTCAGGCAACATTTTAGCGAGTCGAGATGAACGCGGCGTAAAGTTGGCATACACGTACTCCGTACCTGCTGGATACTGACGTCTGTGATCAGCTTTATAAAAATCGATAGCGTTTAATGGATTAAGTTTAATCGTCATCTTTGTTCTCTTTATTTTGCTGCAAAAGCAATTACTGAAATTTTGTCTGATGGTTGTTGTGGAAAGCTGTCTGAGGTAAATAGTTGATCTAGCAGTCCATCAAAAACCTCTATACCTTTACTAAAAATACCGTGGGTCACATATAGAACGACCTTATGGCAATTGAGGCGACGGAGTTCTTTAGCAATACCAATAAAGGTTGCACCGCCATCACAAATGTCATCGGTAATGACCGCTGTTAGGCCTGATAAATCCGTTGCATGTACATGTGTACCTAAAATTTTGCCAGTCACTGGGTCACGTTTTTTATCACACTGAACAATAGTGATGGGTTGTTTGCGCTCGCGATTAAAAGCATCTGCAACCATTTGTGTACGCGCTTTTGCGCCTTTGTCTGGGCAAACCAGCACTGTTTTTTCATCTTTTAACAATGTGCTTAGCGCTTCACTCTTTGCGATGATGTCGACTGAACTGATGTTTACAACTTCGCTAAAAGAAGTATTGGCAGCGAGTAAGGCTGCCGTTACTTCACTATGACAGTCCCAAACAGTGATCTTGCCTTGTTTGCCCGCTTTTTTTTCTGCATTGATGTTGAGTAACTTCGTCATCACATCAAGCGAGAACGCTTGGCCTACTGCACAAATACGGTCCTGACGTGCATATGGAAAATATGGAACTTCTAGGTCAATGGTTAAACCCTGAGTCAGCAATATATTTTCAAGTAACAAATAGTCCATCACATCGTGACTTGAGGCCATCTTTGCACGGATCAATACCTTGCCAGATAGTGAATTCAATGTTTTCTCATCAATTTGAACATGACGCTCGCCACCAGAAAACTGCGTGAATTTCACTGGAATTGCATTTCTTGCCGCATCTAAAAGCTGGATAGCCATATCATCCTCTTTTTGTCTGATGACCTTCGATGAATATATAGTGGCACAAAGCCACTATATATTGCAAGTCTAATTTTTAAACTTTTTTCAAAGTCCTTTAAGACATAAAATTTGCAGTTTTAGAGCGATCAGATATTCAGTTTTTAATTAAATTCATTATTTAAGTTGTTAAAATAAATATTTAATTTACAAAAATCATTACAAGTAGAACCATGATTAAAAGTAGCGGATATAATTTTGCTCGCCATAAATCCGGTAGTTTTGAAATAAATTTTTCTGAAAAATATAGCCCGATCCATGTTCCCACAACCAAGAATAATGCAGCTTCAAACCAGATCAGACCAATGAATCCGTTGGGGGTCCATTCAGATTGCCAAAGTGACAATAAACAATAGGTAAGCGTTGCGGTTAAAGACAAAGGTAAGGTGAGAATATTTGCCATAGCCGCGGCCTCTGCCATAGAACTACCCCGCCGCCGTAATAAAGGAACTGTCATTACGCTTCCTCCAACACCTAAAAGTGCTGCAACCCAGCCAATAATTCCACCTTTAATGAGTTCACTGTTTTGAGTATAGTTTTGCTTTTGCGCTGATGCCACCATAAACCCTGGTCGGTAATAACAATCTATAATGGTTATGAACACATAACCCATAAATATCCAGCGAAGCCAGTTTCCATTAAACAATGAAGCCATTACCGCACCGACAACTCCACCCAGTGCGATCCCACCCCATAAAAAACGGATCTTTTGCCAATCTATATGTCCAGACCGATAGTGCCGAAAGGTTGCAAAACTTGCCGAGCACAACATGACAAATGCAGATGTGGCTACGGCGATTTGCATGGCATGTATGCCGACATTACTTTCGTTGCTCCACTTTTGAAGAATGACGGTGTAAAGCAAAGGCACAGCAACAAAACCACCGCCAAAGCCAAATAACCAAGTGGTGACTCCCGAAAGTAGTCCAAATAAAAATAGCTCATATAGCATCGTTATCTTCCTCACGTTTATAGAGGCATGATATAAAATAGCTCTATGGCAAACTAACGTAGAAAAGCCATCTTTTTATTTGTTTAAGCCAAAAAAATATGCGTAATATTCCAGTTAACGACGTAGACCATCTACCACAAGCAGTTCTAGCATTAGGATCAGACTATCCAGCTGATACCTTATTAGATACGCATAGCCATCGTCGTGCCCAGTTCTTATATGCACCCGAAGGCTTGATGAAAGTTGAAACTGAAGATGGACAGTGGCTCGTGTTACCGTACAGCGGTGTATGGATACCCGCTGGCAAACCACATCGGGTATGGCTATCTAAAGTCAGTACTTATAGTTTGTATATAGAAGTGAGTAATGCCCCAAGACAGGCAAACTACTGCGAAGTCGTACAAGTATCACCGTTACTTCATCAACTGCTCATTCAGGCTAATCAGCTACCTGTTGACTACCAGCATTCAGGACGTGACGGCGCTCTTATCGATTTATTGTTATATGAGTTAGAAGCTGCACTAGCCCTACCTCTATTTATTCCATTGCCTCACAACACCTTACTATCTAAACAATGTGCCGAGTTTATGCAGCATCCTGATATTCATAGTAGTCCTAAAGATTGGGCACATGAACACAATAAAAGTGAACGGACTTTTCACCGCTGGTTTAAGTCTGAAACTGGCATGTCCTTTCAGGCTTGGCGTAATCGAGTCTGCATCATCTATGCTTTAAATGCGTTAAAAGCAAATATCTCAATTACTGAAATTGCTTTTAGCTTGGGCTATGAACACTCGGCAGCTTTTACCGCAATGTTCAGTAAAATTATGGGTTATCCGCCTACCCATTTTCAAAAAAGATTTCATGCGCATGATAAAGCACTATAAAGATTTACTCATGTGAATGGTGTCATAGGTCTCAATCCACTCACGTTTAATCAAATCAAAGCCTTGGAGCCGCCAAAATTCTTCAGCCGCTGGCAAAAATGGATGGGTATGCAAATACAAACTAGTAATAGCATGGTTTTTGGCATGGCTAAACAATATGTCACATAGCTGGGTCGCGATGCCCTTACGTCGGTATTCAGGCAATACAAATAACTTAACGACCTCAACCGTATTAATCGGCAAATTTAAATCAAAACGATGGTCATAAGCTCGATATGCAATGGTGCCAATAATGCGGTTTTGATCTTTTACCGTAATAAAGCAGCCCAATGGGTCATGGACATAATGTTGCTCAAAATTTTGTAAATCTTTGGGAACTTGCCCATGATAGATTTCTGGGAATAACAACTGTCTTGTATAAAGTGCAAACTCTACCGCAGACTCATAGTCTACTTTGCCCACTACTTGATAATTCAACATATTCATAGCCAAGAATGATCAGGTATCACAATCGTTTTGTCTTGAATCATGGCTTCATGAAACTCAACATCGTAGACACTTTTTAAAAACTTTGGATCAGTTATTCGTGTTTTTGACTCAGGCTTAACCACTTCGTGTTGGCGCATAAAAAACAGATGATCTGCAAATAAAAAAGCTAAATTGGGATCATGCATAATCGCAATCACCGTAAAATTTTGCCGCGATAACTGACGCAACTTTTTCATTAAATAAGACTGGTAATAAACATCGAGATGATTGGTTGGCTCATCGAGCAAAATGACTTTTGGGGCTTGCACTAAAATACGGGCAATCATGACCAATTGTCTTTCGCCACCCGATAACTCGGTATAAGGACGGTCACGCAAATGCTCGATGTCTAAATCAAGCAAAGCTTGGTCTACTCTTTCCCAATCTGACTTTGAAGGCCTATATCTGCTGAAAGCGGCACGCCCTGTAATCACTACATCTTTAACCAGAAATGGAAATACGGTTTTATGAAACTGCGGTAAAAAGCCGAGCAATGCAGCCCGATCTTTACCTTTAAAGTCCGATAATGGTTTTCCAGAGTAACGGATTAATCCATCTTTTACGGGTTCTAGACCCGCCATCAGCTTAAAAAGTGTCGATTTTCCGCAGCCATTACGTCCTAAAATGACGGAAAACTGATTTTCAGGAAACTCCAGATGAATATTTTTAAGAACCTGTTTATGCCCATAGGCATAATTTAACTGATCAATTTGAATCATGCCCAATGAGTCCTCTGAGTTTTCATTAATAATAAGAAAAATGGCGCGCCAAGTAGCATGGTAAAAATACCAATCGGTATTTCAAACGTAAGTAAAACCCGAGAAAAGTTATCAATCAACAGTAAAAAACTACCGCCCAACACCATATTGGCAGGAATACTATAGCGGTGATCTGGCCCAACCAACATTCTCACAATATGCGGCATAAAGAGCCCATATAGACTAATAATGCCTGCAGCGGCTACAGAAGTTGACGTACATACTGTGACTAGAGCAATTAAAAGCAGTTGTTCCCATCTTGGGTTAACACCCACAGCCTGCGCTTCTTCAGCACCAAGTGCCATTAAGTTTAATCGCCAACGCATAGCAAATAATCCGGCAAGGCCAATACAGATCGGTAGCACGGCATATTGGACCTTTTGCCAAGACGCCTGATGTAAGTTGCCCATGGTCCATTGCACAATGGCTTGCAGTTTAAATGGATCGCTTAGGTATTGAATAACCGTAAGACCTGCCAAAAACAGCCCCGAAACAATCATGCCCGATAAAATTACCATCACTAAAGACGTCTGGCTTTCATGTTTTTGATGTGCAAATAGATACGTTAAGCCAACAGCACAAACGCCAAAAACAAAGGCGGATAGATTTGGCGAAAGCCAACTTAAAGAAAGTGCTAAAGCTGCACCAAACGCCGCACCAGATGAAATACCAAGCACATAAGAATCGACCAATGGATTACGAAACAAGGCCTGCAAGCCATTACCTGCGGTTGCTAATGCAGCTCCCACCATAAAGGTCAGTAAAATTCTGGGTAATCTGACATTTACCAGAATGTTTTGCATCAGCCTAAATTGTTCTGCATCAAAATAAGGTGTACCAAAAACTGCTTGTACACCCCACAGCGTATAGTCCCATGCACTCAAGGTCTGAGTTGGCCCAATAAGCAGCGAGATAAAAATCATGAGGAAAGGTAAAGGGTAAAACCAATAATATTTCAGTTTTTCCATATTTATTGCACCAACGTTTTTGCAAGGTGCTCACCATACAACTTAGTTAAAATGCGCTGTTGTAAAGCACTTACAGGTAAATCGGAGTTTTCGGGATAAATACTATGATTCAAATAAATCGCCGTAATAATAATTTTGATGGTGTGTGGGTTATATATAAATGCAGGACTCAAATTAAATACCTTTCGGTTTTGCACAGCGCTTAAACCCTGTAATTCTTTTCGTTCATAAATTAGTTGGGGGTTGGTATTCCAAAGCACAATATTGTCGGGGTTCCATTCAATTAAAGTCTCGGGATTTACATTGGGTTGATTCGTATTGGTCTGAACAATGTTGTAAGCACCCGCCAGCTCAATAAAGTCATTGGTAATCGACTGACGTCCCGAGGTAGAAAAAATTCGGCCACCAGACCAAGCATAGTAAATAGATTGTTTATTTGGCTGACGTGCCGTTTTGGCTGCAACCTCCGCCACAATTTCATCAGAGAAATTTAAAATTTGCTGAGCTCGCTTTTGGGCGCCGCTCAGAATAGCAATTTCAGAAAGTTCTTCTTTCACTTGCTGGTAAGTACTGGACTCCATGACATATACAGCAATGCCAAACTGCCGTAACAGCTCAATTGTTTGAGTCTGCCCGCTCCCTACAATTACTAGATCAGGTTTTAACAACACAAGACTTTCAATATTGGTTGCATTTGCCCCTTGTGAAGGCGTCGCAAGCTGCTTATTGGCAATACGCTTATCTATTTTTGAATAGGCATTAAACAATAAAGGTTGGATGTATACTTCGGCCGGGATGCCAATCACTTTGTGGCCTTGCCCTAACATATAGAGGCCATCTAAACCCGACTCAAACAAAGAAACAATTCTTTGGGCGGGTTTGGCTACACAGACTTTTGTATTTGTACTATCAAAGACACATATCGAATGGGCTGCTAACTTTTCTTGCGCTTTACCACTTTGTTCAGATGAAGAACATCCACATAGAATGAGTAAAGTGAGTAATGAAGTGAATAACTTCATTACGGCATACCTTGCACAAATACAGTGCATAATAAGAAGATGTGCCTATTTGGTGCATTTTTCATATGAAAAAACACCATAAGTGAGCAAGACGGTTTGAATCATGGTTAATACAGCGGTCAAATTAAATGTAATAGCTAAGATATTAAAGAGTAAGCAAAAAAAACGCCAAATTTACCAAGTAATAAAAACTATTTAATTACTAGGCCAAAAAGTGTATATCAGAGCTAATCAAATAATTTAATAGTGGTTACCACTCAATCAACATTAAAATAAATAACTCGTTATAATCCAGCCCAAAATCTGATAGACATTATCTTCCGATGCTGACCCAATCATCTTTCTGGCGTAGTCTTTACCGCTTAATTCATATTTATGCCGGTATTTTTATTGCACCATTTATCTTGTTCGCAGCAATCACTGGTTTACTCTATGCCATTACGCCACAACTCGAACAATCTATGTATAAAGATGTTCTGTACGTTGAGCAACTGAATCAAACACCACATAAGCTGAGCCAGCAAATTGAAGCTGCAAAGCAAGTAATGCCTAAGTCTGCACAGGTGATTGAAGTTAGACCAGCCCCAAGCACTGATCAAACAACTCGTGTAATTTTTTCAGACCCTATCCACGATTTTACAAGTGAAGCCGTTTTTATTGATCCTTTTACACTTAAAACCAAAGGCCATCTAGCGGTTTATGGTACCAGTGGGGTTCTGCCATTTCGAACTACGCTCGACCAGTTACATAGCAATTTATTACTAGGAAAATGGGGGCGTTTTTATAGTGAACTTGCTGCAAGCTGGTTAGCAATTTTGATTTTAACCGGACTTTATAATTGGTGGAAGCGCCGTCAAAATCTTAAAATCAGGCAAACACAAAAAAATAGATTATTAAGATGGCATAGCACGTTGGGTTTAACTTTATTTCCACTTTTATTATTAATTGCCATTACGGGTCTTACATGGTCTGAGTGGGCTGGAGATAATATTCGAGTTGCTCGTCAGTGGTTTAACTGGCAAACACCAACATTAGCAACTTCCCTTCAAACAGATAATTTACCTACAGTGATGCACCATGAACATCACGAAATGCCTCATAGTGAAAATCTTAATTTAAATATTGTCTCAAGTGAGTACGATACTGCTCTTTCAATCGCCAGAGCACATGGTATTGATGCAGCACAGATACAAATCAAACCACCGACTAGTGGAAATCAAGCTTGGACTGTAGCCGAAATTCAGCGTAAATGGCCAACTCAAGCAGACAGTATCGCCATTGATATGGAACAACACAAAGTCATCGATCAACTTGCGTTTAAAGACTACTCGTTAGTGGCAAAACTCACTCGTTGGGGAGTTGATGCGCATATTGGGGTTTTATTTGGCTGGATAAATCAATTGGTACTGGCACTTTATGCCTTTCTACTGTGTATTATGATTATTTATGCATATAGGGCTGCGTTTAAAAACTCGAATTTAAAACTCATGACAACTCACTTCGTTGGTCAAAGCCTATTAATTTGGAACCGCGCAACTGGCTCACAAAAAACATCGTTAATATTGGGGGGACTCGTGTTAGGTCTCAGCTTACCTGTTTTTGGTTTTAGTATTTTATTTACGCTGTTTATCTTTACTATGCGTAAATACATCCCGTCTAAATCATAACACCCGTATTCGTTCTCACCTCATATGTTGTGCATACTAACAGTATGCACAACCGCCGAAATAAGCTCTAAATTAATCTTCCGATAATGTTTTCATATCAATCACAAAACGATACTTCACATCGCTCTTTAACATACGCTCAAAAGCTCCGTTAATATTTTTCATATCAATCATCTCAACTTCGGAAACAATATTATGCTCACCACAAAAATCGAGGAGCTCTTGTGTTTCATTAATTCCACCAATGACCGACCCTGCAATTGATTTTCTTCCTAAAATCATAGGTACTGAATTTGCACTGATTTCACCTAAGTATCCAACTAACACAATGGTTCCATTTAAAGCTAAAGTTGGAATATAAGGCTTTAAATCATGGTCATAAGGCACAGTATCAACGATTAGATCAAATTGATTTAATACTGATTTCATTTGAGCGTCATCTGTTGATAACACAACATGATGTGCGCCAAGTTGTTTTGCATCCTGTTCTTTGTTTGCTGAGCGGGTAAATAATGTCACTTCAGCGCCTAGAGCATTGGCAAGTTTAATTGCCATGTGCCCTAAACCACCTAACCCCACTACAGCGACTTTACTACCCTTGCCAACATTCCAGTGACGCAGCGGCGACCAAGTGGTAATGCCAGCACAAAGCAGTGGTGGCACAGCTTGAGCATCCAGATTTTCAGGTACTTTTAATACAAAATCTTGGCTACAGGTAATGCTTTGTGAATATCCACCATAAGTTGGGCGTTGGTCATGGCGATCTACGCCGCCATAAGTCTGGATGTTACCTTCTTCACAATATTGCTCTAACCCTGAATGACAAGCAGAACAAGTACGGCATGAGTCGACCATACAGCCAATGCCCACTAAATCACCCACTTTATACTTTGTGACTTTAGGTCCGATTGAAGTGACACGCCCGACAATTTCATGGCCCGGAACTAATGGATAAGCACTAAATCCCCAATCATTTTTAGCTTGGTGTAGATCGGAATGGCAAACACCACAATATTCAATTTGAATAACAACATCATCTTCACGTGGAGTTCTACGCTCAAATTTAAACGGAACTAAAGGAGTATCTGATGACAGCGCGGCATAACCTAAAACTTCAGTTGTCATATTTTTTCTCTCGTGTTTAATGTTTAAATAGAAATGATTCCTTCACTGGATATTCATTAATGGCTATTGATTTTGAAAACCCATGAATACGTTTTGGAAACGGTGATCCAGCAGAATTGAATCGATCAGTTTTTGCCATGTTCCTCAGTATAAAAATGAAAGTTGTAGAGTGTTGTTCTATTCCTCTCACAGATTTGCCTAATCCTCCGAATTGTTGTACTTCTCACTATTTTTCTTATTTGAAATGCCTACAATAAAAACACAGAGGGTAATCGGTAGAATCTGAATGGCGAATAGGTCTCTAGACACTAATCAAGAATTAGCTCAACTAGTCGATCAATGGACCCGAGAAAAAGGTACATTCGAAACGCCTATTATGGGTCTGACTTTATATCGTGCAGAGACATTGACCCAACCAAGTAGCAGCATGATGGATGCCAGTCTATGTATGATTGCTCAAGGGAAAAAACAGGTAATTCTTAGCGAAGAAACCTATATTTACGACTCTAACCATTTCCTTTTTACTGCAATTGATTTGCCTGTAATTGCTCAGGTTCTTGAAGCTTCAGTTGAACGACCTTATCTTTCAATCGTGTTACGCCTAGACCCGTATGTACTCGCCCAAATCATGCTTGAGGCGCATATTCCTTTTAAAGATGTAAATACTGAGAAAAAAGGAATGGCGGTTGGAGTAGTCAATTCAGAGCTGAATGATGCGTTTATACGGTTAATAAAACTACTAGATACGCCACAAGACATTCCCATCTTGTCTCCTCTTATTATTAAAGAAATTTTTTATCGTTTATTGATGAGCCCACAAGGCGATCGACTTAAACGTATTGTAGCGGCAGGCACTACAGGTCATCGAATTGTGAAGGCGATTGAATGGCTGAAAACAAATTTTGCAAAATCATTTAGTGTTGAAGAACTGGCAAGCACAATGGGGATGAGCGTATCAAGTTTTCATCAACATTTTAGGGATATAACCTCAATGAGTCCCCTACAATATCAAAAGAGAATGAGATTGACCGAAGCACGGCGTTTATTAATGACCGAAGAATATGATATTTCATCTACCAGTATGCAAGTCGGTTATGAAAGTTTGTCGCAATTTTCCAGAGAGTATAAACGTTTTTTTGGGGTTTCTCCGTCAGTAGATATTAAGAATATATAAGAAACACCCTGAATATTGAGGGCTTTTTTATTTATCAGTTTTAACTGAGGAATAATATTCACAGCACTTGGATCTTTTTGTCCTAGAGTGATTTTAAATACTTTTTTTAATATTTATATTTTTTAAAAATAAATCAACCGCATACTCAACCCAAGTACTAATTTCATTCTCTGATATTAAATAATCAGGATGCGTCAAACATTTTAGATGAGCATCACTTCTTAATAACGATAAAAATATATTCGCAGCAACTTCTGAAGAAGAGCTTAATTCAATTTCGCCCTGTCTAACGGATTTTTCTAGATATCCTGCAATGATATTTGCCAGACGCTTTGGACCCAATTCAAAGAATTTTTCAGATAACTCAGGGAATCTTACAGCTTCTGCAATACAGACCCTAAAAAAAGCCAAACCTGAATGCGATAATATAAAACACAGATAGGTCTTCCCAATTTCAGTTAGTGCTGAGCGTAAATTGTCGGCTTTTGTCTCAACTAAAATAATTTGTTTTTGCATGTTGGTACATTGACGTTCAATCACCGCTGCAAACATCGCTTCTTTATTCTTATAGCAACCATACATTGTTGCTTTTGAAACCCCCGCTTCCTTTTGAATCATGTCTGTCGTTGTGCCACTAAAGCCGTGGATCAAAAAAAACTTTGTTGCTGCATCCAAAATTTTTTGATCTTTTTCATGAGCTTTTGTTGAACCAGACATATTGACCTTATAAAAATTTTAGCGATTTCGCTCTAAGTGTAACTCATCGAAAAGTTCAAAATCGAGAATTGACGGAAATTTAATTAAAGAGTAGAGTACCGATCGGTACAGTACAGTAAATATCTACTCCGTGCAATGAATTGATGTTTAAGATTTAAGGTAAAAGATGAATACAAAGCCACTCATCGGTTTAGCAGGTGCAATATTTGCTGCAATGACTGTTGAATTTAATAACCGAATTACCAGCATTACTTTAGTCGACATTCGAGGTGCAATGGGCATTAGTGTCGACTCGGGTTATTGGGTTAACAGTATTTACGCAAGTGCAATGATTATTGGAATGATCCTGTCTACGAGTTGGGCAGTCATTTTTTCTATGCGCAGAGTTCTGCTTTTTGCCATAGGACTTTGCCTTTTTTCTAGCGTTTTAATTCCTTTTAGTCCAAATATCGAAATCTTTTATCTATTACGTGGTTTACAAGGGCTCGCCAATGGTTTAACCATTCCTTTGCTCATGGCCTGTGCGCTTAGATTTTTAGGACCTGACATTCGGCTATGGGGTCTCGCCTGCTATGCATTAACTGCGACGTTCTTTCCCAACTTAAGTGCTGCACTCTCAGCTTTTTATTTAGATGTAATTGGCTGGAAAATGATATTTTTCCAAACCATTCCTTTTTGTGCGCTAAGCGCTGCATTGGTGTATTTTGGGATTCCCCAAGATCCTCTTAATTATTCAAGAATAAAAACTTACGATTGGATGGGTGCCATTTTAGCAATTATTAGCTTAGCAAGCCTGAGCACCATGTTGTTGCATGGCAATCATTTAGATTGGTTCCATTCCCAATTAATTTGTGTATTGGCCTTAATCGGTGCCATCACTTTACCTTGGTTTTTCATACATGAATGGCGCTATCCAAGCCCATTAATTAAACCGCAAATGCTTGAAATCCGAAATTTTGCTTATGCTGTTTTCGCACTCTTTTGCTTTGTCATTATTGGTATGTCCACCAGCACATTACCACTCAATTACTTAAGTGCTGTGCATGGCTATAAACCCACTCAGACCATGTGGATTGGCTTACAAATTGCGGCATTGCAATTTATCTATATTCCTATTGTTGTGAAGCTTTTAAATCAAGCTTGGGTGGATAGCCGATATGTACACGGATTTGGTTTACTTCTGGTCATTGCGGGTTGCCTAGGTGCAAGTCAACTTGATACCACATGGAATCAAGACCAATTTTATTTTTGGCATGCAATCTCATGTCTAGGCCAAACCTGTGTCGTGCTCTCGCTCTTAATGATGGGTACAAACAGTGTTCACCCAACCATGGCAATTTATGCATCCCCTATGATTAATACCCCGCGTGCTATTAGCGGTGTACTGGGTGTTTGTATTTTGGACTGGGTCAATCGATTACGCGGTGAATACCATTCAACACGACTGATTGAAAATACTGCTCAACATGTTTTCCAAAATATTCAAGGCCCTGTTATTAACCCACTTACTCCACCTGTGCTCACCGCAAATGGTGCAGACCGTGTTTCAGGTGGTTTATCTGCCCTAAATTCTGCGATTCAAGCGCAACAATCAGTTTTAGTTATTAGCGATCAATATCTCATCTTAGCTGGCCTTACCGCTATTTTGTTTATCGTGATGTTGATTTTGCCAGTTCGAACTTATCCGCCACGTATTGCTCTCATTAAGTTAATGAATAGTCATAACTCAGGAAAATCTTTATGAGTACTCTCGAAGCCCAAGACACCACCCATACCGAACCACCCAAGTTAACCAAGGTGCAATTTCTCAAAAAGCATTGGGTTATGGCTATTGCGTTTATTATTGTCTTAGCATCTATTTTATGGGTTTTAAAACTTATATTTTTACCCTCTTCGGTTGTTGAAACAGACGATGCACGTGTAGATGTAGAGTATTCAACTATTGCCCCTAAGGTATCTGGCAATATTGAGGAAATTTATATTAAAGATCATCAGACCGTAAAAAAAGGCCAACTTTTAGCAAGGATTGATGCACGTGATTATCAAGCTGCTTTGGCTGAAGCTGAATCTAATTATGCAAAAGCGCAAGCTGACCTGAGTGAAGCAATGCTCGCAGTGGATAGACAACCCACTGTTATTCGAGAAACTGAAGCACAGCTGAGAAAAGTAGAAGCGGGAATTAAACTCACAAAAGATAATACGGCGCGTTATGAGCAACTACAGGCACTTGGAGCGGAATCTAGATTAATTACACAGCAATCTAAGACTACTTTGACTGAACAATATGCTGACTTAGACAGCAGTAAAGAAAAAGTGATTGATGCACAGTTTCAGCTCAACCAATACAAGATTCAGGTACAAGCCAAACAAGCAGCCCTTAAACAAGCCCAAGCGGCGCTTGATAAAGCAAAACTGAATTTGAGCTATACAGAGGTTCGTGCACCTATTGACGGAATGATTGGTCAAAAGTCAGCTAATGTAGGTAACTTTGTGAGTGCTGGTAATCCACTCATGGTGGTTGTTCCTTTAGATCAGGTTTATGTTGAAGCCAACTTCCGTGAAATTGAATTAAAAAAGATCAAGATTGGACAACCAGTTAATGTCTATGTAGATGCTTATAACGTTGAATTAAAAGGTGTGGTAGACAGCTTTTCTCCTTCTACTGGCGCATTTTTTTCTCCGATCTCGGCGACTAATGCGACTGGTAACTTTACCAAGATTGTTCAGCGCCTTCCTTTACGAATTAAGCTTATTGAAAATCAAAAAGACGTTAAATTATTACGCCCAGGTTTATCGGTTTTAGTCTCTATTGATACGACTACTAAATAGTTCGTCTAAATCTTGGAATATGAGAGAAAAAAGAGACCATTTATGGTCTCTTTTTTTAATTAATCCAAATTCATGGCAACCGCTCTGGTTGCTTTACGCTTTCGCGTGACGAACAACCCACAAACAACCACAAACGAAGTTACACCTAAAGATAAAGTCGTTTCATAACTATATGCTGGCGAGAAGAACATATAAGCCAACACACTTAAAATAATAATAATCACAAACCAAGTCAGCCATGGGAATAACCACATTTTAAATGGTATTTCCGCTCCAGCTGCCTCGAGCTTATGTCTTAAACGTAGTTGTGAAAACGCAATAACTAAGTACACCAGTAAAGCAATTGACCCTGTGCTTGAAAGCAATAAGCCAAATACTTTTCCAGGGAATACATAGTTAATTACACAACACACTAAACCAATAAAAGTTGAAGAAAATACTGCAATTGCAGGTACACCCGCATAATTGATTTTAGTTACGGCTTGTGGCGCTTCACTACGAGTACCCAAACGAAATAACATACGAGAAGACGTATAAATTGCGGCATTCATACAACTCGCAACGGCGATAAATACGACCGTATCAATGATGAGTTTAGTGCCCGGTACGTTCAAGCTCATTAAAACGTATTGGAATGTCCCGTACTTCTGTAAATCTGGTGAACGCCAATCGACAAGTGAAACAGCAATAAACATCGAAACTACAAAGAAAAGAATAATACGGTACAACACCAAATTAGTGGCGCGTCTGATTTTCTGTTTAGGATTTGATGATTCAGCTGCTGCAATTGAGACAATTTCTACACCAAAGAATGAAAATGCCGTAATTAAAATTGCCGATAAAATGCCTCCCATACCGTGCGGCATAAAACCGGCGTTATTATATAAATTGGCAACACCGCTAACATTTTTAGCTAAAGGCCAAATACCTGAAATTGCCAAAATACCAATAATAATGAAACCGATAATGGCCACCACTTTGACCAAAGAAAACCAGAACTCAAACTCACCAAAACTTTTGGTACTAAAAAAGTTAGCTAAGCTTAAGAACACAATAAAGCAGAATGCATAGATAGAAACTGAAATGTTCGGGAACCATGAATGTAAAATTTCAGCACCTGCAATGGCTTCTACAGGAATCGCAAGCACCCAAAACCACCAATATAACCAACCAATGGTAAAGCCTGCCCAAGGGCCAATCGCTTTACGGGCATATGTAGAAAATGAACCAGTGTCTGGCTCTAAAACGGCCATTTCACCCAACATTCGCATCACCAGAAATACCATAATGCTGGTAATCAGGTATGCAAGAATCACCGCGGGGCCGGCCTTAGCAATTGCAGAAGATGAACCGACAAATAATCCTGCACCAATAACACCGCCAATACTAATCATTGTGATATGGCGATTTGAAAGTCCTTCGCCTAATTTTTTTGTTGTATCATTATTCATATTTCAATCCTTAAAAATATATTTATAAAAACAATCTATTACATGTTTAAAATCCTACGGTAATGAAAAAGGGAAAACTTAATGTTTTCCCCTTGTTGCAATAATTAATTTAAAGTTGGCATTGAAAATTGTTTTGCTTCACGGACCTGAGCAGACGGCCAACGTTGCGTAATGGTTTTACGGCGTGTGTAGAAACGGACACCATCTGGACCATAAGCATGTAAATCACCGAATAATGAACGCTTCCAACCACCAAAGCTATGGTAAGCAACAGGTACCGGTAAAGGCACATTAATACCGACCATACCGACTTGAATATGGCTACTAAAATAGCGTGCTGCTTCCCCATCACGGGTATAGATACAAGTACCATTACCATATTCGTGTTCATTAATGAGTTGCATGGCTTCTTGCATAGTATTCACACGCATAACTTGCAGTACAGGACCAAAAATCTCTTGTTGGTAGCTGGTCATATTTGGTGTGACTTGGTCAATTAAAGTGGGCCCCACAAAGAAACCTTTTTCGTAGCCTGCCGGTTTTGCATCACGGCCATCTACTACAATTTTTGCGCCTTGCTGTTCTGCACTTTGAATATAGGCTTGTACCTTGTCTTTATGTGCTTGAGTAATCAATGGGCCAAAATCATTGCTTGCATCTGCATAGTTACCAAACTTCAACTTTTTCATTTCTTGAGTCAGCTTATCAATCACGACATCGGCAACTTCATCACCAATGGCTACTGCTACTGACAATGCCATACAACGTTCACCTGAAGAACCAAAAGCTGCGCCTAACAATGAAGCTACTACGTTATCAATATCGGCATCAGGCATGATAATCGCGTGGTTTTTTGCCCCACCTAATGCTTGGCAACGTTTGCCCGTGGATGTTGCAGTACGGTAAATATATTCAGCAATTGGTGTTGAACCCACAAAGCTAACCGCCTGAATACGAGGATGATGCAATAAGGCATCTACTGCTTCCTTGTCACCATTCACCACATTAAATACGCCGTCAGGTAAACCCGCTTGTTTTAATAATTCTGCAAGGTATAAAACCACAGAAGGCGCTTTTTCAGAAGGTTTTAAAATAAAGCAGTTACCGCAGACCAGTGCCATTGGGAACATCCACAACGCCACCATGGCTGGGAAGTTAAACGGTGTAATTCCAGCCACAACACCTAAAGGTTGGAACTCGCTCCATGAGTCGATATCTGGACCGACATTTTTTGAATATTCCCCTTTTAAAAGCTCTGGTGCACCGCAAGCGTATTCAACATTTTCAATACCACGTTGCAGCTCACCTTGAGCATCATGAGAAATTTTACCGTGCTCTTGCCCAATCAAAGCGCAAATCTTTTCAGCATTTTGTTCTAATAATTGTTTGAACTTAAACATGACACGCGCACGTTTAATGACTGGTGTATCTCGCCATGCAGGAAATGCTTGCTCGGCTACCTGAACTGCTTCATTTACCGTTTGAGCATCTGCAATTTCGACTTCTTTACTAATTTCACCCGTCGCAGGATTGTAAACTGGCTGTTTTCTTGCCGTTTTAGATACAATTCTTCCTTGAATGAAATGCCCTAGCACTTTTTTGGCTTGTTCACTATGCGTACTATTTTCAGTTGAAACTTCTTCATAGCTAAAATCTTCTAGGCCATTTGTCATTGTTGTTACTCCTTACTACAATTAATTTTCAGATCAAACTGTATTTTTCATTTAGTTTTTAAAGAGCATCTATAAGACTTTACCGATGCTCTTAAAATGTCTATAAGCCTTAATTCACTTGATAAAGTGCATCGCCAACGGCATTCAATAAGCGGTCAATATCTGCTTCTGTACTGTTAAACATTGGACCGAACTGGAGCGTGTCGCCTCCAAAGCGAACATAGAATCCTTCTTTCCAAAGTTTCATACCAATCTCGAAGCCTCGGATTGTGGCATCACCATCACGCGGAGCTAACTGCAACGCACCAATCAAACCACAGTTACGAATATCCAATATGTGCGGCGCGCCTTTTAAACCATGCAGCATTTTTTCAAAACTTGGTGCTAACGCCGCAGATTGAGCTAACAGGTTTTTCTTTTCTAAAACTTCAAGCGCAGCTAAAGCAGCCGCACAAGCAACCGGATGCGCCGAATAGGTATAACCGTGAGTAAATTCAATGGCATGTTCGGGTAGGTCCTGCTGCATAAAGGCAGAATAAATTTCATGGCTTGCCACCACTCCACCTAAAGGAATAGCACCATTGGTCACCTGTTTCGCAAAATTCAAAATATCTGGTGTTACCCCAAAGTATTCTGCCCCTGTCCACGTTCCTAAACGCCCAAAACCTGTAATCACCTCATCAAAAATTAACAAGATGTCATGCTGATCACAGATCTCTCTTAAACGTTGTAAATAGCCCGTTGGCGGTACAATACAACCTGCTGAACCGGAAATAGGCTCCACAATGACAGCTGCAATATTTGAAGCATCATGTAGCTCAATTAACTTAAGCATTTCATTGGCAAGTTCTACCCCACCTGTTTCTGCACAGCCTTTGGTAAAATTTAAATTCGGCTGTAAGGTATGCGGTAAATGGTCTACATCCATAAGCTGACCAAACATTTTACGGTTGCCACCAATACCGCCTAAACTTGTTCCAGCAACGTTTACACCATGATAGCCACGGGCACGACCAATCAATTTAGTTTTGCTTGGTTTACCTTTAATACGCCAATAAGCTCGTGCCATTTTAATAGCGGTATCTGCCGACTCTGAACCCGAGTTGGTAAAGAAAACATGTTGTAGTTTTTCAGGCATATGCTGAACAATTTTATCTGCCAACTTAAAAGATAATGGATGACCAAACTGAAACGCTGGTGAGTAGTCGAGCTGACCTAATTGATTACTCACCGCTTGTTGAATTTCAGGCAAGGTATGACCAGCACCACAAGTCCATAGGCCTGAGAGTGAGTCGTAAATTTCACGGCCCGAATCATCAATTAGGTATGATCCTTTTGCGCCCACAATCATGCGCGGGTCTTTGGCAAAGTTTCGATTTGCAGAGAAAGGCATCCAGTGTGCCTGATAATTTATGTGCATATTATTATTAGGTTGAACCGCATCCAAAGTATGCTCTGAGTCGCTGAATTTATCCGTATCAAACATAACCATTCCTGTTTATTTTCAAATTATGGTTTGAGTGTACATAGCGTGATAAGTTTGATAAATTCAAATTATCTTGAGTTTAGATTTAAAAAAACAAAACTAAATGAAACCCAAAAAATTAAATCAAGTCACTGATTTTGATATTAAATTACTTAAAATATTTAAAACGGTTTGCGACTGTCATAGTTTTACATCTGCAGAAAGCATTCTTGGCATTAGCCGTTCTGCAATCAGTTTGCATATGAGTGATTTAGAAAATCGTTTAGGCATTCGTCTATGTCAGCGAGGCCGTGCCGGATTTGCCCTGACCGATGAAGGACGGGAAATTTTAGAATATATCGAAGTGCTTACGGCAGCCATTGAAGACTTCCGCTCTAAAGTCAACCAAATGCATAACCGCCTTAAGGGTGAGTTTAATATCGGCATTATTAACAATCTTGTGACTATGCCTAGAGGCTATATTACTAATACGTTGACTCAACTTGCCGAGGAACATGCCGAAGTGATTATTAACATTAGTATGAGTACTCTGTCAGATATTGAATGCCGTGTGCTCGATAACCGTTTGCACGCAGGCGTTATCCCCCTTGTGACGCCATTGTCTGGTCTAGACTATTTCGATTTATATAGCGAGAGTTCATTTTTATATTGCGGCAAAAATCATCCGTTGTTCAGCCAGTGCAGCAACATGAATCTAGATGAGTTGAAAATATGGCAAGCAATCCTTCCTAATTATGCCATCACACCAGAAGCGGCAAAGTTGCATCAGCTTTTAGACTGTAAGGCGACAGCAAGTGACCGTGAAGGCATCGCATTTCTGATTTTAACTGGAAAATTCTTGGGTTTTTTACCAGATCACTATGCAAAAAAATGGGTTGAAGATGGTTTTATGCAAGCTGTTTCAAAGGAAAAAATGCATTACAGCACACCTATTTGTTTAATTACTCACAAAGGCAAAAACCACAATATTATTTTAAAAACCTTTATGGAAATGCTTGAGAAGCGGATCGTTGCGGGTTAAAAATCTTTATATTAATAGAGCTGTTCTATTATTCATGGAAGTATAAAATAGTAACTAATTAAGAATAAGTTACTATTTTATAGGATGAAGCCCATTTTAAATGGGCTTCATGTAATTAATTTTCTTTGAGTAATGAGCTAAATATATTTAAGAGTTTAATTCCAAGTGACGAGATTTTAAGTTAATATCGCCATCAAAATATTTACCAGACAATAATTTAATTTTGAAGAAAATCATAAAAAATTTAAATTTAGCCTTTTAGCCTCGGCTTCATCACCATACCACCACACCGCTTTATCTTTGACTTTAGCTGACCTCTCTTCATCAACACCATAATATTCCTCTGGATATTTTGGATAAGAACTACCATCTTCAAATCTAGTTAATGTAGTCGTGTGTACAAATAAATCATAAGTTTGTTGATGACAATTTGGACACGCAGGTAATGATCTCAAAAACCTTTTTAGATTATCTTGAATATATTCACGATAAATAGGCCCGCTATCTGGAATATTTTTAGGTTTTGTCTCATTTAAAATAGGATCGCTACGTCCTGTTATCCATAGAATAGTATGACAATTCGCACATTGCGCACCCAATGGTTCTGCTCTTTCATATTCATTCACTCCGTACTGCAGACCATTCTGTTGATATCCATTCAAATAATAAGGTACTACAGCTATTTCACTAGCTGCTACTTGGTGTAAACTTCTCATTGTATTTGCTCCTTATTTCTTTAAAATCGGCTTATCAAGCACTGGTTTAATCTTAGCAGCATCATAACGCCCCCCAAATAACACTACAGCACGGTTATTGTTTGAACCTGTATTACGGCTACTATTATAGATAATACCTGTGTAACCTTTGTCATAGGCTTGGTTCGCAATTCTATTTGTATACGCATATATAGCTTCTTTTTTAGCCTTTTCTGCATTTGAATAACCATCTGGCGCAATTTCAGTTAGTTTTTTTTGATCAATCCCCATTTGTTTCAATATTTTAGGATCGGTTAAATCTAGCATATTCTTAACCTCAACCTGTCCCACAAATAAAGACTTTCCATTTACAGCCTGTCTCACTTCGAAATAAGATGTAGCAATGTTTTCACCAAAATAGATATCACCACCTGTAGATCTATGATTAAAATCTGAGAATCTATAAAGCGCACGGGGATTTGTACTCAAGGGAGTAAATTGAGGATCATATATTTTATGTCCATCTAAATTGACTGCAATACCTTTATCCGAAATAATTATTGGATCTTTTAAAACTTTGTAGCCAACTTTTGCTGCTACTTTTTCTGTCAGGATCACTCCACCTTTAGCAAGACTAGCGCCACCAGCGAATAAACTCGCTACATCAGCTGTAAGTTTGCCCGCTTCTAAACCTGCATTATATGAGCCTTTAATACCAGCTTTTTCATATTCTGATTCAAGCTTATTAATACGGTTCGTATAATCTTGTTTAATAGCATCACTAATATTACCTAGAGCGTTTTCACTATTGATAACTTCTTTGATTGCTTTATAGGTTTGTATTGGGCTAAGAGCCATTTTTGCCAAACCCACTACCGACTCAGCAACAGAGGTCGGAATACCTACTGCAAAGCCTGCTGCATAATTTGCATCTTGTCCTGCACTAATTGCAGCCCATTTAACAACTACTCCACCACAAGTAAGAACATTACAATCTTTAAGTTCTTGACTCTTTTGCTTCTCTTGCACATGGTTCAAATAATTATTGCTAACGGCTGTATCTGCTGCATTTGCAGCAGCAGTCACATCATATCCTACATACGCAGCAACCACCCCAGTGGTAAGTTTAGTAATGTTGAGAATTTTTGATTTTTCTGCTTCCGTATATTCAATGCCATTTGCTGGTTTGAACATATTTTCTGCAATGACCTCACCTAAAGCGGCTCCTAGTGCTCGTGACTGACATTCTTTGTCAATCACACCAGTTGCACAACCCGCTGCAGCATGCGCAGCAATAGCAACAACTTTACTCACAAAGGCATTGCTACTCATTCCTAATGTGTCACCAATAGCACCTGCTAATGGTGCTTGCAGTGAGTTTGCCAATCCTGCTAATAAAGCTTTTTCCAGTCCTTCGCTTAGGTTTCTACCATTAACAGCAGAATCTATCAATGTACTGCCAACACCTTGTATCATTCCAGTAGCCATATTATTGGCAATGTCATTCACAATAGCATTACTACTGATATTTAAGTTTGTCGCTACCCCATTCAACAATCCAGCAGTGACTACTGATGCTGCTAAATTCTTAACAGAATCTTTACTTCCTAAATCTTTTAGTGTTTTGCCGATATCTCCACCGTTATTAATTAATCCTACACTTGCTTGAGTTGCTAAACTTGTAATAGCAGCATTTGCCATAGCCCCAAGCGTAGAAACACCTGTAATTGTTGTAACACCTCCCACTGTTGCAGTTGTAACGCCTGCTGAACCAATCATACTTGCGCCCAAACCAACTGTAGTCCCACTTGCTGCTGTTCCTCCAGCCGCACCTGCCGCTGCAGCAGTTCCTGAACCCATCGTAAGAATTGTCACAATAATAACAATAATCGCAGCTCCAGCTGCTGTTAAACCTTGTGATTTATAGTCCCAGTCTTTTTGAGTTAATAGAACTGTTTGCCAATCTACATCTTTTCGGTTTACCAATTCTTTTAAATATTCATTTCCTGGTTTTTTAGATAAGTCAAGAATCGCATCACGTAGCTC